>JAJSZR010000220.1 GCA_030262715.1 Deltaproteobacteria bacterium | reverse complement strand
GCCTTGATCTCGTGGACGAAAATCTATCTACAAAGTTGCTTGAGTACATTGAGAGCAACCTGAAAAGGCTGCTGGATTTAACCAATAAAAACAATGAAATACAGGGCTAACAATGCTACTGCACCTGACCGTGTGAAGCCCGCGGCCTTACAGGCAAGTTCTTAGGCGCCACTGATGATGCAGACCGTTGGGTGTATATTTAAGTATTGACATTGGTTATGCCAGAAATTATACTATAAATATTATAAGGAGGTATACCGATGCCAAATATTAAAACTGGAATATCAATCGAAAAACCAATATTTGATCAAGTGAATGAACTTGCTCAAAATTTGAATATTTCGAGAAGTCGCCTATTTGTGATAGCAGTTCAGGAGTTTATACAGCGTCATAAAAACATGGAACTTCTTCAAACCATTAATGAAGCATATGATGATCTGCAGGAGCCCGAAACAAAAATTGTTGAAAAAATGCGACCGCGTCATTTGAAAATGGTAAAGGACCAATGGTAATCAATCAAGGCGATATATATTGGATAGATTTCGGCGATCCCTCTGGATCAGAACCTGCTTATCGACACCCGCATGTTATAATTCAGAATAATCTTTTTAATCGTAGTCGAATTAATACGGTTGTCGTATGTCCGTTGACTTCAAATCTCAAAAGATCCAAAGCCCCGGGTAATGTAACACTCAACAAGGGCGAAGCAAACTTGCCCAAGAAAAGCGTTGTAAACATATCTCAAATCTTCACTGTGAATAAAAGCGACCTTTCAGAAAAAATCGGAACACTCTCTAAACAACGAATTGCCCAAATCTCAGACGGAGTCAGACTTCTTACAGAACCAAGAGAAATAGAGACCTAAAATGATCGGTTCCAGGTTCAGGGTTCAGGGTTCAAAGGTTATAGTCTACTGATATTCTTAACTTTATAACACGATGCTCAAATTACCTCTTTCACCCATTGGGTAAAACATAACATTCGCCCCTATTGACACGTTATCCTTCCCTGGAAAAGGACAGGCATCACCCCCATCTGACTTATCGTCATGTGGCTTGCTGGACTTGTCGAAAAGGAGAAATAGAAATCGAGGTGTATTATGTTGGCTCTCGTGAAAAAGTCCCATATTGAGTTGTCATTACATGGTCAGAATGTTGAAGAGTTGATCGCATGGATAAGCAAAAAGTTTGAAGTAAGTGTACTCACCTCCGACGAGTCCGACAGCCGGCGGCGACAAACGCACTCAGGTAAAAGACATCAAAGCCGCCTTGCGACTTGCCCGTAATCTGTAGGAGGTAATCATGAGTAAAACCATCACCACTCACTACGACGTAGCTGAACATCTCCGCTCTCCTGAAGAAATGGCTGCTTATCTGGAAGCATGTTTGGAGGAGGCGGATGGTGACGCTGCCTTTATTGCAAAAGCTCTAGGTGACATTGCTCGTGCTAAAGGTATGTCGCAGATCGCCCACGAAGCTGGCCTATCGCGTGAAAGTCTGTACAAAGCACTCTCTGGTGAGCGAACTCCAAATTTCGACACGATTCTCAAGGTTGTTAAGGCATTAGGTTTGAAATTGCATATTACAGTAGCTTTGACGCCAAGCAATCAGGTGACCCAACGAAATTAAGATAGATTCCGCGAAGCCGGAATCTAATCGCATAGTTAGACAAGCCCGGCCGTGCAATTACCCATAGTGGATAAATTCAGAGGAACTGTTGCTGACAGAGTAAAATTCGGATTATTTTGTAGTAAAAAATCGGATAAAGATTGGGGATTTCCAATTGGAGAAAGCGTTGATTTGGTATTCTTCTCCCAGTTTCATGACTTATCGCCTTTATCTACCATTTCCGAGGCAATTACAAGGAGAACGAAAGAGTAAGTCAAGCTAGTCACTTACGTCCCCAATTTCCATTTTTCTGAAGCTGTCTGAGAATCCTCAAAACACCAAAATCAGATATAACCCGATAGCAGCTACAGCTCGTTGTAAGGAGGAACAGTAGTTCCAGGAATTTGGAGATTCCTTGGGACGGTTTGTGAAAATCGGTATTTAATTATTGCTTTACCCATTGTACAAAGGGATTGCTGTAAAACATGGTTATTAAA
>JAJSZR010000219.1 GCA_030262715.1 Deltaproteobacteria bacterium | reverse complement strand
TAATGGTATGAAATAAAATGACACTTGAACACATTGAAAAAGAGGTCGGTGATGCCCTCAAGATGGGTAAGCCCGGCGGGGTGATAGAGCCTGTCCGCCTTGAGAAGGACAGTACTTTCAATTTTCGCTGTTACCCGGGAATATCCTGTTTCAACCGGTGCTGCCACAACGTAAATATTATTCTCACCCCTTATGATATAGTTCGAATCAAGAACAGGCTCGGCCTCACAGCGGATATGTTCTTGCAACTCTATACAGAGCCGGAGATACTTGGCCAGACAGAACTACCAATTGCCAGACTCAAGATGCTGGAAGAAGAAGGGGGGCGGTGCCCCTTTGTCAGCCCGAAAGGTTGCCAGATATATTCCGACCGTCCTGTCTGCTGTCGTTACTATCCCTTAGGAATTGCAAGTCTCAGACAGCAGGAAAAACACGCGGGAGAGGAAGAGGAGTTCTTTTTTGTGGTCAGAGAGGATCACTGTAAGGGATTTAATGAACCCACAGAGTGGACTGTTGACTCCTGGAGAGCAGACCAGGGGGCCGACCTCTATGACTCTATGAACCGTGGATGGCTCGAACTCCTTCTGCGCAAAAGTTCTTTTGGTAAAGGGGCTGAGATGCCTGAAAAGGCAAGGCAACTATTCTTTATGGTCACGACCAACACGGAGCGATTCAGGCAATTCGTCTTTGAAAGTCCCTTTCTTGGCTCTTTTGCAGTGGATGATAATACCCTCAAGAAGATCCTGGAAGACGATGTCGCCCTCATGCAATTCGGGTTTGAGTATCTGAAACACGTGATCTTCGGAGCAGAATCCGACGTAATCAGGCTAAAAAAAGACGTGCTCGACAAGACAGTTAAGAAAATAATCAAAAAAAGACGTAAAAAAGCTAAAAAATCGGCCAAGGGCGGACGGTGATAAAAAATCATAGGTAATGGCTTCTTAAATGCATATTGCTTGCAGGCATCTCCATTACACCTATCCTGGGGCAGATTTCCCTGTCTTCAGTAATCTTGACTGGTCATTAGAAGGACCTGGTTTTTTTGGCCTGTTCGGGCTTTCAGGAACGGGAAAAAGTACACTGGCAAGGCTTATCAGTGGGGAACTTTCCCCAGGGCAAGGTGAAATTGATTGCCCGAATGCCAGGCGCATCCTTTACACCCACAATGCAGAGCGCATACCAGGATGGGACACGGTCGGTGCCCATCTCAGGTCCGTGACCCCGGCCTCCAAGACCTCACTCCTTACGACCATACTAAAGGATTACGGAATGGAGGCCCATCTGGAAAGCCGTTTTTCAGGGCTGTCCATGGGACAGAAAAACAGGATAAATCTTGCCAGATATCTGGTCCAGGAATTCGATCTGTTGATAGCAGATGAAGTGCTCGCCAATGTAGACGAGCCCACTCGGAACCACATACTTGAAAGATTGAAAACCCTGTTTCCTCAAAAGACATTTCTCTATATATCCCATAATGCCCTTGAAGTAGCCCGTTTTTCACAGGCCGTTCATGTCCTTCCCCATGCTTCCACAGCCGGCACTAATAGAATCCATAAAATAACCGGCCTTGACCAGCAAGAGGGCATGGAAGCACCTGAAGAGCTGGTGCAAAAACGAGTCTACGCAGTCCTCAGATCCGCAGCAAGCACCAGTGAGCCCCTGCCGTGAGAACCCTGAAACGCCTGTTTCAATTCGTCTCTATTTATGCAACGGCTATAGGTCTGCTTTGGGGTATAAAGATAGTATACGGGTTTTCTGACTACCTGATACCGCCGCCCCTGGAAGTGTTACAGGTGGCTAGTCAGAATGGCCTGCTATACGTAAAAGCAGTGCTAAATACTCTGGCTGTTGCAATAGCAGGACATATGGTTGCCATTGTACTTGCAACTGTAGTTGGGCTTGTGGGCCGATTGAGTACCTGGCCCGGCAACCTCACGCGCACAGCGGCCTATAACCTCCAGGCATATCCCATAGTAGCGGTTGCACCCATAATATTCCTGTTCCTGGGTGATGGACTGGCATCCAGGCTCCTCATAGCGGCAATGATATGTTACTTCCCTTTGCTTCTGAGCTTCATAGGTATATTTGCAAAGCCTGTGGAAGAGGTCGAGCACTTTTTCAGGATAACAGGCA
>JAJSZR010000218.1 GCA_030262715.1 Deltaproteobacteria bacterium | reverse complement strand
CCCCACGAAATTTTTTCTTGTAAACTTTGCGGTCACTGTTGCCACGGAGAGAGCACTGTTTCCCTGTCTCAGGCGGAACAGGAGGCCATAGCTTCCTTTCTGGATCTTGATTTGGCCGATTTCCTCCGGGAATTCTGCGTAAAGAAAGGTAACAGGATAGAAATGAAAATTATTGATGGACATTGTATCTTTTATGGTGATGACGGGCTGTGCAAGGTCCACAAAGTCAAGCCCTTTCAATGCAGGAGATGGCCACTTCACCCGAGCATACTCGGAGATCAGAGGGCATGGGATGCCATAAAGGCCGACTGCCCTGGATTTGATGAGGAGGCATGTTACGAGGATGTCTGTGAGCTTGTTAGGAAAGTGAATAATGGATATTGAAAGGCTCAAACAACAGGCATTTGTATGCTGTCCTTTTGATTTACTGGTAAATAAGTATCTCCCCAGCCTCCTGAAAGAACATATAAACCCCGAAATAGGACTAAACGGTGAGATCCTGGGCCAATTTCAATGGCCCAGATTTAAAAAAGTAGCAAAAGTTCTAAAAAAAGAGGGCCTGAGTTGTACTATCCATGCGCCCTATTCAGACCTCTCACTGGGGGCAATAGACAAAAAAGTCCGCAGGATTTCTGTAGAGAGGATAAAAAAGGCATTTGATCTTGCGTCTCTGTTTGAAGCAAAATCTGTGGTATGTCATACCGGCTTTGACCATAGGCACTATATTAATTTAGAGGATCGCTGGATAAAAAATGCCATAGAATCTATGGCTATTCTCTTAGAGTATGCATCTCCATTGAATATTCCCCTAATGCTCGAAAATGTGTATGAGTTGGATACAGAGATACATAAGGAGATTTTCCGCGGAATTAAATCACCGCTTCTCGGATTCTGCCTGGATTTCGGCCACCAGAATGTGTTTTCAAAAATCAGCTTAGACAAATGGCTGCAAGATCTGGGAGACCGATTGGGTCAGCTTCATCTCCATGACAACATGGGAGTGCATGACGATCACCTCGCTATTGGAGAAGGAATTCTTGACTTTGATAGCCTTTTCTCGTGGCTTTACGCTCACAGAAAAACCCCTATCCTGACCCTTGAACCCCATGAAGAAAAGGCTGTAATACCCGCCTTGGAGGGACTTGCGGGATTGCTTAGTACTTATCCAATAATACCAACCCTCGTTTGATTACACTGCAAAAAGTCCTAAAGTTTTTAGGGAACCGACCTAAGCTGTTTCACAATTGTGTTAATCTTGTCCCTCACACTGGGGCTGAGACTGTCGAACTTTACTCCCATGCCCAGCCATTGATCAATAGAAGTCTTGTCCCGGTTCCACATCACCTCAGCCTTCACTCGGATCGGATAATTACACCCAGGTAGCAGAAACTCCAAGCTCAATTGAGTCCCTGGCTTAAGTGGTTTTGGAGTCGCTATGAACATTCCCCCAGCACTGATATTATCAGCAAAATCTCTAAAAAAACTGTCTACAGCATGATAATCTATCTGAATGATTATTGGCATTCTGGATTTTTTTCTACGATCCTTCATACTGCTCCTCTAATAAACCTTGCGGTAATCCCACTGCCGAGTTATATATCCTCCACTTTTTTGACCAACGAACATTTTTAAAAGAGAGGACTATGAAAATGTCTAAGGTATGTGAAATATGTGGTAAGCGCCCAACCACTGGTTGCAATGTAAGTCACGCAAATAATCATACCCGCAGACGCTGGTTGCCCAATCTGCAAAGGGTCAGGGCAGTTGTAAACGGACAAACAAAGCACATTCATGTCTGTACCCGTTGTATTCGCTCTGGCAGAGTAAACAAGCCCTCATAATTAGCTTAGGAGCTGTCCGCAAATACCTTGAACATCTTGCACCCGTCTTTGAGCCGACTGTGGCCGATCCTCAATCACAAAATCCTCAACATAGCACTGCTATGCCTGCGGTTTTGCTCAATCGGATCGACCAAATTCAACCCAAATCCAAGCACAATATTGTCCAACTTATTTGCGGACAACTCCTTAGATTTATCTTTAATCTCTCTCTCTCTTATAATTCGGACAAAAAGGAGAAGTCCTGAAATCGAGTTACTTTACCCGGAAGAAATGCGCTCTACCAGCTTTACACCCTCAAGTTTCCTTATGTTGGAGAGGATTTTCC
>JAJSZR010000217.1 GCA_030262715.1 Deltaproteobacteria bacterium | reverse complement strand
CCTTATCACCGGTGGGACCAAACACGCAGATCGCGAGAGGTTGTATGGGGATTTCAGGAAAGGTGTGATCAAGGTCCTGGTTGTCTCCAAAGTGGCTAATTTTGCCGTAGATCTGCCTGATGCCAATGTGATGATCCAGGTTTCCGGTACCTTTGGCTCTCGACAGGAAGAGGCCCAGCGACTCGGCCGTATACTGCGTCCAAAACAGTGCTCTTCCCATTTCTACACTATAGTCTCAAAAGGGACCGACGAGCAGAGCTTTGCCGCAAACCGCCAGCTTTTTCTTGTTGAGCAGGGGTACAAATACCGAATCCGCTATTATGAAAACGGCGGTGATGCTGAAATCCCTGAATAACAGTACGGATGGTAAGTTCTCAATAAGTCCGGGCAAATCATATTTTGCGACTATCCAGTGACTGTAGGATATGAAATGCATATTTTCATGGGCGTCCCTCTGGATGTCCATATTTTTCACCTCCTAAAAATCAAGAGGACTTTTTGCTTCTTTAGTAGTCTGGCTTTTGATCGTATGAGTATATATCATTGTAGTTCGCACATCGCTGTGCCCCAATAGTTCTTGAATCGTCCGAATGTCGTAATTGGCCTGCAAGAGGTGACTTGCAAAACTGTGGCGAAACGTATGGGAGGTAATTCGCTTTGGAATTTTTGCCTTTTTCACCGCCTTTCTGAGCGCTTTTTGCAGGGAAGTTTCATGAATATGATAGCGCTTGCGCTCTTTGTTCTCTGGAACAAAAGTTAACTCCTTGGCCGGAAAAAACCATTGCCATATCAATTCCCTGGAGGCGTTCTTATATTTTTTCTCCAGTAATCCATACAGAAATACACCGTCGTATCCTTCTTCACAATCACGCTCATGCAGATCAATGACCCGTTCAAGCTGTGCTCTCAACTCATCCATAAGCGCTTCGGGTATGGGAACTGTGCGGTCTTTTTGCCCCTTGCCGTCATGGATGGTGAGTATTCTCATATCAAAATTAAAATTATGCACACGAAGCGAAAGACATTCAGAAATACGAAGACCGCAGCCATACATAAGGCTGATAATCAAATTATGAGGATATCGCATAAACCCAATAACCTGGTCAACTTCCTCCCTGGATAACACTACAGGTATATAGGGCTTCCTCTTGGCACGGACAATGCCGTCCACCTTGCCAAATTCCTTTCCAAAAACATTACGGAACAAAAAAAGCAGCGCGTTAAAAGCCTGATTCTGGCTGGATGCCGAAACATCCTGGTCAACCGCCAGCCAGGTTAAAAAAGCCTTTGCATCATCAATCGATACAAGGCGCGGATCTTTGCTTTTAGTGTAGGTCCGCAATTTGCGAACCCAGCCTGAATATGCTTTTAAGGTCTTGGGAGAATAATGCCGCACTTTGACGGCAGTTTTCAACTCATTGAATACCTCAGTCCAGTCAGCTCCGCTCTGCCCGGGCGCTATATTGGTGTCAGAACCTGGTTTACTGGTCTGGGGTATTATTTTACGACCAGAGAAAACTGCTTGATTGAACGCCACTTTTTTAGTATGAGAAGAAGAAATTTCTGGCTCAGTGCGTCCATATGCGGCGCTCTTGCCATAGGATGTACCGTTCATGGTCTTCCTGCCGGAAAGATGGCTCATCTCATAAAAAAGTGAGACCGCATGATGTGCCTGTTTCCTCAGACTTAAATTGAGCGATTAGCTTTTAGCGATTAGCTATTAATGATTATCGGTCTGCTGCCCTGACAAGCAGGAAGTTTTGCTATTACAAAATTAGGAACCATTTTTCAAAACTAAATGCTAATCGCTAACAGCTAATCGCTTAACTTAGGTTCAAAAGAGGTGTACAGCTTGGCAAGATCGGCAGGAATTTGAATCATAAGATTATCCAGTTTTCTATTTATCATGCCCTAATGAATGATATCCGGTTAGAAATAACGTAACATGGGAGGAAATCCGTTGTTCACTATTTTAGATCATGGTAGATATCAAGGGACTATATAATCACTTGTTCTCGGCGGCTACGCCGCCGAGAATCGCGGCGCTGACTTCGTCCAGCACCTTGTTCTGTCGCCTTGCGCCAGAACAAGGCACTGGACCCGACTCCGCTTCTCGGAGCATCATGGTGCAAGCACCCTGAGGCTCCTGCGATGCTCGCGGGTCAGCGCCGCGATTAT
>JAJSZR010000216.1 GCA_030262715.1 Deltaproteobacteria bacterium | reverse complement strand
GGAGTGAAGCGGAGGAGAACGGGGAGGGGGGCAAGACTCCCCCGCTGCAAAAGCCTTATAAAACAAAGGGTGAGAGCATGTTGAAAGAAGATCCCACCCTGTATCGGTTACGTCTTCAGCTCGCCGGGGACAAACCGGGAATGCTCCCATCTGGACTCTAGCGTTGAAGCATTGATGGCTTTTTACCTAAACGGACCTTGAGACGTTTTAAACGATCTCCACGGTATATCGAGACCAGAACTTCCTCTTCAGGTTTTTTGGTCAGCAGTATCTTAATTGCCGTGGCGTCCGATTTTACCTCTTCTCCATCAATTGCAACAATAATATCTCCTCCTACAGGGTAGAGACGATTCCCAAGGCGAAGCTCCTTCTCACTCCCTTTTATACCTGCCCTGGCAGCCGGACCTCCGGGTACTACATTCATCACAATAGCCCCTTTTTCAACCGGAAAATCAAGAAGCCTGGCCAGGGCCGGGGTGACATTCTGCAAGCTTGCCCCCAGCCAGGCACGTGCCACGTATCCCTTGGAAATGAGTTGTGGGGCCACCCATTCTATGGTCTCAAAGGAAATGGCAAATCCTATTCCCGGTATATGTCTTGAGGGACTGAATATCAAAGTATTTATCCCGATTACCCTGCCTGATGAGTCAACGAGTGGCCCACCGGAAGTGCCTGGATTTATGGATATGTCAGTCTGGATTACGTCGTGGACTACACGTCTGTCAGGTCTGGAAATACTGCGTCCGAGGGAACTGATCACGCCCTGTGATACTGTGTACCCTGTTCCAAAAGGATTCCCCAGCGCAAAGACCTTCTGGCCTATGCCGGGCTTTGTGGCTGCAAGTTGCATTGGGGATAGGGTTTCAAGTTCCCTTTGAGGCGCTCGCAACTCAAGTATTGCAAGATCGGTTTCGCTATCGGTTCCCACTAACCTGGCAGGCCACTTGCAGCCGTTAGACAAGACAACCTCAATGGAGTGCGCGTCACTGACAAAGTGATAATTTGTTAAGACGTGTCCGAGGTAGTCAAGGATAAACCCGGAGCCTGAGCCTTTGTGAGGCACCGGATCCAGATAAAAGTCAGGTGCAACTGCTGTGCTGGTTATGTTTACAACTCCCTTTGAGAGTTTCTTGCAGAGCTTAACTGTATGTTGTTCATCTGTCGTAAGTCCCATGCAGGGCAAAGGACTTAGAAAAACAGCAGTGAAAACATAGGATAGGATATATTTTGAAATGAATCTGACCATGGGTCTATTGTCCTCCCATTTTAAGGGTCACAGCCACTATCAGAGCCAGTATCAAACGGTAATATACAAAGGGATAAAATGTGTGCCTGGCGAGGTAGCGCATTAAAAAAGCTATAACTATATATCCGGAAAGGCCTGCAGCAACAAAGCCCCAGAGAAAGTCCATGCCCAGAGTCCCAAAACCATCCTGCCAAAGCTTAAGTCCTTCGTATAACCCTGCTCCTGCAATTATGGGGGCAGAGAGCAGGAACGAGAAGCGGGCCGCGGCCCTCCTTTCAAACCCCAAAAATAGTGCCATCGTCATGGTTATCCCACTCCTTGAGACACCAGGCATAATGGCAAGGGCCTGCGCTGTTCCAACGCAAATGGCATCTTTCCAGCCGAATTTTTTAAAACTGCGCTTATGGGATGCCAGGCGTTCTGCTAACCACAAGAATAGTGCAAATCCGGAAAGGGTTGCCACCACTACCCACGGGGAACGAAATACAGTGGAGGCAGCTCCTTCCAGGAAGTAACCCAGAAAGGCCCCTGGCACAGTACCTATCAGGACGAGGAAAAGGAGCCGTCTGTCTCCTTTTTTTGACGTTCTTCCAGGGACTAGAGATTTTGCCATGCCCAACCAGTCTTGCCAGAAATATGAAAGGACCGAGATCAAGGTACCCAGATGAAGAGTAACATCAAATGCAATGGAGGTATCCTTGAGACCCAGAAAATACTCGGCCAGAACCAAGTGGCCGGAGCTGGACACAGGCAAAAACTCGGTAACGCCCTGAAGGATCCCAAGAAATATGGCCTCTGTAGTAATCATGTCTGTATTGTGTAATTATAAAATATTGGCTAAAGAAAAGTCTTTAAACAATAAACCAGAGTCTGCTATGACTCAATTAATTTTATAATAGACCACAGGTACCTAAATGATGACGAATAAAAGAGCCCCTTTGGGCCAGTTGCTTATGATAGGCATACCAGGCACAGATCTGGACCCGGAAAGCCTTTCACTTATAAGAGAGCATGGAATAGGAAACTTTATCC
>JAJSZR010000215.1 GCA_030262715.1 Deltaproteobacteria bacterium | reverse complement strand
GTTACCCCTGCTTGTGGAGGCAGTATCTCAAGAGATGCCAGCGGAGTTATCATGGCAACTCGATCCGGACCCCGATGATCCGGATGCCCAGACACTTCTTCTGGCCTACCCCATCAGATTCCTTCATTAATCCGCAGTCCAAAATCGGTATGACCGTATCTGTCACAACGATGTGTTATAATACAGATTAAGTCGGGGGCTTTGGGCTTTACTTTGGTGCTTGTTCCTGATAAAAATCTCGTTAAATCAATAAGAAACAGACGAGCCTGCTGAACTTCCTCCGCCGTACCGGTTTAACCGGAAACGTGATCCAGGCACCTGTGTATCAGAAACACTGAATACGAACAATGAAGACTCGACCTGATGCAGAACGCTTTGCAAGATATCAATCGGTAGTCAATGTCCTGCTGAGCAAGGATTCGTTTCACAAGCCTGAAATCTATGATTCACTGGAGCATGAAGAAAAGTGCTTCATAGGCAGGGTGATCACGGAACTGGTGCGAGATGGTTATTTGACCGAAAGCGGCTCAAAGTCAAAGCCCATCTATTCCTGGTCAGAAAAGAAAGCGCGGTTCAGTGCCAACCGGTGGGTTGACCAAAGGGTCTTTACTCCTACCGTCAAAAGGTCGCCTTCGTCTGATCGTCCCAGGGAGCGTCTCCTGCGACTTGGACCGGCCGAACTTAAGACTTCGGAACTTCTGGCCATCTTGATTCGCTCAGGGCTTCACGGCGAATCTGCCGTGCAGGCCGGTGAACTGCAAACCATCATTTACGAAATCAACCAGGCTGTTGCAGCCTGATGCTGAATTCTACATTGGACAGGATCTAGAGGGAACTCATGGCAATTCAGGATATGGTATTTGATCCACTAAAACCGTACAACAATCTTCCGCCGCTTCCTCCAAAAGCGGATATAGAAACGAAAGCCATATTAAGAAAAGCGATTACCGCAGGCAGGACATTAGCCGAACTAAAAGGACTTGGCGATACCATACCGAATCAATCCATTCTGGTGAATTCTCTTATCCTTCAGGAAGCCAAGGCGAGCTCTGAAATCGAAAATGTTATTACCACGAATGACGCCTTATTTCGGGCGTTCACTGCTCAAACAAGTCAGGTTGACCCTGCCACGAAAGAGGTCCTCCGATATCGGCAGGCGCTATGGGAAGGATTTGACACCCTTCGGCAACGGCAGGTTTTGACTACGAATTTGTTTGTAAAAGTAGTACAGACGATCAAACAAAATAAGGCCGGCATCAGGAATACACCAGGCACGACAATAGCAAACGCCGCAACTGGAGAGGTAATTTATACGCCGCCTGAAGGTGAAACAATCATACGGGACAAGTTGAAAAATCTGGAATCTTACATCTATGAGGAAGATGATATCGATCCATTGATCAAATTGGCAATTATTCATTACCAATTTGAGTCCATCCATCCCTTTTCGGACGGCAATGGGAGAACTGGCCGGATTCTGAGTATTTTATTTCTGGTGTTTAGGGATCTTTTGGGCTTACCTGTCCTATATCTGAGTAGATACATTATCGATAAAAAGAATGATTATTACCGCTTGCTGCGTAAGGTCACCGAGTATGAAGAGTGGGAACCCTGGATTCTGTATGTGCTGGATGCCATTGAGGAAACGGCATTATATACAAGAAAAAAGATTATCCATATCAGAGACCTTATGGTTGAAACGTTACAATTTGCAAGGCAAAAGCTCCCTGAAAGGGTGTATTCCAAAGAACTCATCGAACAGTTATTTTACCAGCCCTATACCAAGGGGCGGTTTTTGGTAGATGCCGGGCTTGTCAAAAGGCAGGCTGCTGCCGAATACCTGAAAAAATTAGAGGGGATAGGTGTTCTGAGTATGCACAAAGTGGGGAGGGAGAACCTCTATCTGAATACGAAGCTCTATGAGCTGCTCGCACAATAACGTGTCGATGACAGCGACATATTCCAATAACGTGTCGATAATCTGCAAATTCATCGACATGTTCAAGGCTCGTGTCCATAGCATGGACATTTCTGAAAATGTGTCCATGCGGGGCTATTCCTTGGACATATTATAGAGATGTGTCCATGATATGGACGAATTACAGAACCATTAAGCGAGACCACCTAACGGAGACTGATTTCCCATAAGATGGATAAAGCTGAGAAAACCCGTGGAATAAAAGGCTAGCCCAAATCAGAGCGCCCCCGGGAACTATTGTTAGAGAAAGGGCCTGAATATGTATCCGATGCAGGATTGGTGGCCATACTTCTTCGCACTGGGATAGAGGGAAAAGATGC
>JAJSZR010000214.1 GCA_030262715.1 Deltaproteobacteria bacterium | reverse complement strand
TGAATAATAAAGGTGAAATATACCCAATACTCCCAAAATCGGAGGAAACGAAATCTGTCCCGAAGTTCTGGGACATTGCTGCAGCTGATATTCTAATACATGAAGCCGGCGGTAGGGTGACCACCTTTCCTCTTTTCCATCCCCGGTGTGTTTTCACGGATGACACAGTGCTGACTGTTGCAGTGGCCGATGCCATCCTCATGGGCCGTCCATATCAGCTATCAGTCAGAAAGATCGGCAGGCGTTATCCCGGAGCAGGATACGGAGGATTTTTCATCGGCTGGCTTTACTCGGACCATCCGCAGACTTACAACAGCTGAGGCAATTGGTCATGAAGCTACCCTATGTCACCGGAAGGCCCTATTCTCTGGATGCAGCGCGCGTTTTAGAAGGCCTTAATAATATAGATTGCTTTGTATTTCTTGAAACTTCAAGGGTTGCCGGAGAGGAAAATACCTCATATCTTTTTTTAAATCCAATAGAAATTCTCACTGCTTACGGCCCTGATGATCTGGAGCCTCTCTACAAATCCATGGATACGGCCCTTGGCAGGGGATACTATCTGGCTGGATGGTGGGCCTATGAGTGGGGATATGCCCTTGAGCCCAAATTATGGCACCTTTTGGATATGCTCAGACCCAAGGTTCCCCTGGTATGGCTTGGTGTATTCAAAGACCCGAAAGTATGGATTCATCGGTCTTATGACTCTTTTTGTCCCTTAAAAAACATCCCAGATATACAGGAAAAATTAGGGCCTCTGGAACTGGAAGTAAAAAAGGATCAATATATTAAGGCCATAGAATGCATAAAGGACTATATAGCCCGCGGCCACACCTATCAGGTCAACTATACCTTAAAGGGAAGGTTTAATTATTCCGGTCTTCCATCTGATCTCTATCTATCACTCAGGGCCCGGCAGTCTGTCTCTTACGGAGCTGTGATACGCAACAGGGAAAAATGGGTCGTTTCCCTTTCTCCGGAACTCTTTTTTCGCCTGGAAAAGCAAAAAATCTGGTCCAAACCCATGAAGGGTACATTAAAGCGGGGAAGGACAATAGACGAAGATTGTGAACTGGCGCGTTTTCTGGCCAATGATCCTAAGAACCGGGCAGAGAATATCATGATCGTTGATCTGCTTCGGAACGACATAGGGAGACTCTCCCGCCCTGGAACGGTCCGGGTACCGGAGATCTTCACTGTTGAGCGCTATGAGACTCTCTTTCAGATGATATCCAGGGTAGAGGGGGAAATTCGCCCGGGCACCTCCTGGCATAAGATCTTTAGGGCACTGTTTCCATGCGGGTCTGTGACCGGGGCGCCAAAGATCCGGACAATGGAAATCATCTCTGAGATCGAGTCTTCTCCAAGGGGCGTATACACCGGCGCTATAGGATTCATTTCACCTCAGAGAAAAGCAGTTCTAAATGTGGCTATCAGGACAGTGGTCCTGGACGGTGAATCCGGAGAGATCGGAATAGGAAGCGGCATAACAATAGATTCAGATCCTGAAAGAGAATACGATGAGTGTAGACTTAAGGCCAAATTTCTGACAGATTCCTTTTTCTTCTCCCATCTTAAAAAAGGCGAATCGAGGGAGGATTTCTCCCTTATAGAGACCATGAGGTGGGACCCTGGAAGGGGAGATCAGGGGGTCGCAAAAGGTTACTTCCTGCTGGAAAGGCACCTTGAAAGGCTCTCATGTTCTGCCCATTATTTCGCCTTTTACCTGGATCTGGAAAAGGTGAGAAGGAAGTTAGCTGAATTTGCAAATAGCCTGTACTCAAAAAGAAAATCCTATCGGGTTCGCATGTTGCTGGGAAGAGATGGTTCTGTAAATATTTCAGCCTCCGTGCTATCCATACAAGAAAAGCCGGTTTACTTTGACCTGTCTGCAAAGGCAGTTGACTCTCAAGACCCCTTTTTATATCACAAAACCACATACAGGCCTCTGTACACAGAAGAATACCAGAGGGCCAAGACCCGCGATCTCTTTGACTGTGTGTTTACAAACGAGCGCGATGAGCTTACCGAAGGGACAATCAGCAATATATTTTTAGAGATTGACGGCGAACTCGTCACCCCTCCGGTATTTAGCGGGCTTTTAAACGGCACCTTTCGTCAGGATTTTATGGAACATGGCAATGCCAGAGAGCAGGTGCTTTATCCGGATGACCTGAAGAAGGCCCGGTCAATATATCTAGGAAACTCAGTGCGCGGGCTCCTGAAAGCAAGCTACAAGGACATGCTCTCCCCTGGCTTCAGCTCCACTAACTGAGTATCAACTTGCTGAGACGCGAG
>JAJSZR010000213.1 GCA_030262715.1 Deltaproteobacteria bacterium | reverse complement strand
TTTCTGGAAAAATAATGCTGTAGTACGAAGGGTCTTACAAGGTAAGAATGACTAACCCTTTGAAATAAAAGGAAAAACTTGGCTTATTTTGCGTTTACTGTTAAACTCCTGATAGAGCATGTTTTTCCTCTGGCCGGGAGACGACTGCCAGGGAAAAGTCCGTCCGGCTTCGCCGGTTGAAATTGCTTACACTGCCGGGACTGTGGTTACGACGGCCCGCCTTTTCTCTGGAACGAGGAAAGGTGCTTCCTCATCCGCTACGAGTTAGATGCCGCCTTCTTTCATCTCTATGGAATTAAACGCGACGATGTGGATTACATCCCCTCACTGCGCCCACAAGTTTTGCAAAAATAATTCTTGACTATAAAGAAAGATATCGAATATAAAATGGATGAGGAATGAAATGAATGGGGCCTCATTTTATATGCTGGCCTTTGTCACGTCAGCACGCATCTTTACATTCTTTAAAAACCATCCTATTTTTAGATAAATAAGTAAAGTGTCGATAAGCAGGATAACCTCAAGAAATGTTAAAATGGTTGATTCTGCCTTCATTTCAGTTGGAAAAGAGAGGGGGGTTAATAATGAATACAAAACCATACGATCACGATCCAAATGAGATCGCGGAAAAAGCAAAAAAGTGGGTAGCGTCCTCTCGTGGCAAACATGCAATGAAGGAAGTTCTAAAAAAGGCTGCTTCTGCTAAAGAAAGGCTGGAAAAAGACAGGCAGATTGATCCTAAAAGCATATTCGAGCCTATGACCCTTTAGCAGGCAATTTCGTGTCTCAGCCATTTGAAGTTTTTGAGTACCACATTGATAAGCTATCGGAAATACTTGCTGAGAAATCGAAGGCCTCATTTAAAGATATAAACAAAAAACTACATTGTCATTATTTTGAAAATTATTTTGATGGAATTGGCGCCCGAACAATAATCGTTGAAAATGATTATATAGATAGAGATTTTCTGGATGACTATGCTGAATACTATGTAAAGTGTTTCAAACGTTACCGGCGTAAATGTACTCGTCTCCACTTTTTTAGAACTTCACTTTCATCTGAGGATCTGGATGCGCTTTTATCATCAGGTCCTAATGATCTTTCAGAATCAAAATTTCAGAAAGCCTACCTTGGCTTCATAGTTGTAATACCATTACCCCAGACAGTTATCGGACGTACATGTTTAACAGCATATCCAAGCGATAATGGTCGTAGAAATTTTCCGATCCTTCGACCATATCAAGCTAATCTTTTCGGTCTCTCCCTCCAGATAAATTCCTTGGCCTTTCAAGAACAAGACAGTGTAGTTGCTGCCTGTGCAACCAGTGCCTTATGGTCGGTTTTTCATGGAACCGGCATGTTATTTCAGCATTCCATACCTTCTCCAGTGAAAATTACCAAAACAGCAACTGATAATTTTCCCATCGAGCATAGGGCAATTCCTAGTCATGGACTTAATTATGCCCAGATGGCCTATGTGATCCGAAGTGTTGGTTTAGAACCTATGCTTGTTCATGCCAGGGACCATTACATTCTGAAAAGCATTCTATATGCCTATCTGAAAGGCTCAATTCCTTTGATTATGGGAATAAATCTGTATGATGTCACGGGCAAAAAGGGGCACCTTATGGGCAAACACGCCGTAGCGATTACTGGCTACAGCTTGGGGCTCTCAAAAGCCAAGCCATTTCCTAACACAGGGTTTCTGTTAAGGGCATCCCGGATAGATAAGATTTATGTCCACGACGATCAGGTTGGACCGTTTGCACGCATGAAGTTTGATGGTAAAAAAGTGGTTTTTGATCAAGAGAAAGAGACGAAAGAGGCATCGTCTATATCCACGTCTTGGAGAGGGGACAATGGAAACGGTCCCATTGGAAGCGCGAGAGCTATAGCAGAATGCGTACTTGTTCCTATTTACCATAAAATCAGAATAACTTTTGAAACGGTTCATAATAGCGTTCTATTCTTCGATCTTTTTTTCGAACAGCTCAGGAAAAAAGGTTTCCTCCCGTCATTGGCACAGCGTATTGAGTGGGAGATCTATTTTACAACCATCAATGAATTAAAAAAGGACTTATTGAATAGCAAAGCTATTAATGGTTTATATCGTAAAAATGCCTTGACGGAAAGCATGCCCCGTTTCATTTGGCGGGCTACAGCTCATAATCAGGGCAGTCCTGTATTAGATTTGTTATTTGACGCAACGGACATCGAGCAAGGAAACTTTTTCCTTCGGGCCATTGAATATGATCCAATTATTGCCAAGGTTCTTCGAATAGTGGCAAAAGAAGAAGCAGTGGTAAAAAATTTTGAGGAAAGTCCGGCTAA
>JAJSZR010000212.1 GCA_030262715.1 Deltaproteobacteria bacterium | reverse complement strand
CTATAACATACTGGTCATGAAGGTGGATAATATTAGAAATTTTTTGGAGACTCTCCGTGAGTGGGTACAGGATGATCCTCATATTCTCAGTCTTATCAGCCGTGTAATGCCCGTCACCCAGACCTTTAATTTCCAATCAGCAGAGGAGTTTAAAGAAAAGGCGAGTGAAGCTGCCTCTAAATGGGTTTCAATGCTGACAAACAGGAGCTTTCACATACGCATGCACCGACGCGGTTTTAAGGGAAAAATTGCCAGCAACAAAGAGGAGCGCTTCCTGGACGATTTCTTACTTGATGCACTGAAAAAGGAAGGAATGAAAGGAGATATCTCATTCCAGAATCCGGATGTCATCGTGGTAGTTGAGACAGTGGGTAGCCGGGCAGGTATGTCTATCTGGACGCGGGAGGATCTCGAGCGCTATCCTTTTTTGAGACTGGACTAGCATACTATTTTCCAACTTCAAGTTTCAAGCCGTGAAAGGCTACAATTTCAGGACGTTAGTTTTATCGGTTTTTTGCACTTATCGCGCGCAATTGCTCATAAAGCCGAAGCTCTTCCGCAGAAAGCCGTTCCGGTATATGAACCTGCACGCGGAGATATAAGTTTCCCCGGGCACCGTCCCCGAACTCTGGCAGTCCCTTGCCGCGTAAGCGCAAAACTGTTCCCGGCTGGGTGCCGGGCAGGACGGTGACTTTAACCGGACCGTCGAGGGCCGCTACCTCCTTGGTAGTGCCGAGAACGGCATCTGCGACCTCGATAGTGTCATCGCGCCAGAGATCAGCACCGATGCGCTTGAAGCGCGAGTCGGGCGCGGTTCGCACCACAACAAAGAGGTCGCCAGGTATGCCGCCGGGCTCCCGGCTCGGCAAGCCCCTTCCAGGTATGCGCAGTGCGGTTCCCTCCTCAACCCCCACCGGGATTTTGACCGAAAGAGATTCCTCTTGTTCAACCTTACCCCGTTCCCCGCAGTTGGGGCATGGGCTTTCTATAATTACACCACGACCATGACAGGCTGGACAGGTAGTTATCTGCTGGAAGGTTATAGCCCCTTTGCGCTGGCTACTGATGATTCGCCCCTGGCCCTTGCAGGCCTTGCAGGGAAGAGGCTCAGTGCCAGGTTTTGCGCCAGAGCCATGGCAGACCGGGCAGATGCCGGTTCGGGTAAAGCTGACGGTCTCCTCGCCGCCAGCAAGCACTCGCTCGAGCGTTACATCGAGTTTTACCTCAATGTTTTCGCCCTGTGGCGGACCAGCGGGACGTCTGCGAAAGACACGGTCAAACAGTCCCCCGCCACCAGAATCGAAATCAAAGCCAAGGCCGCTAAAAATGTCCTCGAAATTAATACCGCCAAAGAGATCTTCATGGGAAAAATCAGCAACTCGTGAAAAGCCGCCTGAATCGTATTCGGCACGTTTCTTAGGATCGGAAAGAACCGCGTAGGCCTCGGCGATCTCTTTGAACCGTTCCTCAGCTCCTGGCTCTTTGTTACGGTCAGGATGGTATCGGAGAGCAAGGGAGCGAAAGACCTCCTTAATGGTCTTCTGGTCGGCATCACGTGGGACGCCAAGCACTTCATAGTAGTCGCGCTGGGAATTAGTTGACATGTAAGGAATCCTTGCTCAGTATGTAGCTCCGTAGAATTTTTTTCCGCCTGGTTTCAGATAAATCTTATTTATCTTATCAAATACATCTTCTCTGCCAAGTCCCTAGATGAACCTCGAGAATTATCGAGCTTCCCTTATGCAGAGAATGTTATATAAATTAGTATGGAAGACTCGAAAGGCAATGGTCAACTTGGACTTAATCAGCCGGCTTTTCTCAGGGAGATATGGGCCACAAGGTATTTTTCAAATGAACTCAAGAGGTGAATAAATAGCATGGATATCAGTCTTTTGAAACGTTTAACCCTGGCACCAGGCATTTCCGGCCAGGAAGGAGCAGTGAGAGATATCGTGGAGGAAATCCTTGGAGGGCTGACAGCCGAGGTCAGCACTGACGCTATGGGTAGTCTCATCGCAAGGGTCCCAGGAGAAGGGCCGAGGCTGCTCATCGATGCCCACATGGACGAGGTAGGGCTCATGGTACAGCATGTTGATGAGCTTGGTTTCATAAGGGTAGTAACTGTGGGCGGGATAGATCCACGGATATTGTATGGCCAGTCAGTGCTTGTGTGGGGGACTGAGCCCCTGCAGGGGATAATAGGCTCTGTCCCTCCGCACCTTTTGTCTGAAAAAGACAGCCAAAAGGAAAGGGTCATTCCTGTGGAGGAGCTATTTGTAGATGTGGGTATGCATCCCGAAGATGTTAAGTCTCAGGTCAAGGTTGGTGATCCTGTGACCTTTCCGGGGATCTGGTCCGAGAATGACAGCTTTCTTCAGGCCAAGGCCTTTGATGACCGCGCAGGGCTCTTTGTGATGCTTGAGGCCTTAAAGCTGATTCCAGAGCCGGGATGCGATCTGTATATTGTGGCCTCGGCCCAGGAGGAAGTCGGCCTGAAGGGTGCAGGCCCT
>JAJSZR010000211.1 GCA_030262715.1 Deltaproteobacteria bacterium | reverse complement strand
TTTCTATTATCCGCCCCGGTAAAAAAACGCATAAGATGCGGTACAATAAGGCCAACAAAGCCGATAATGCCGGATACGGATACACAGACAGCCGTCATGAAGGACGCTGTCACAAGGAGGATCATCCTCACCCTACCGGCCGAAATGCCTAAGGAATTGGCGGATCGATCTCCCAGGGACATGATATTCAGGTCCCGCGCGAAAAACAGACAGATCAAAAAACCTGCCAAGACACAGACGCAACTCAAGGAGACTTCGGCCCAGGTCTTGGAGGCAAAACTCCCCATTAACCAGAAGATGATGATGGAGACCTGTTCATCGGCCATGTATTTAAGAAAACTGATTCCTGCTGACAAAATGGCCGCTACGATAATCCCGGACAGTATCAAGTTATTGGAAGACATCTCCCTGTTGAAAGAAGAGAGAGACATCACTGCCACAAGGGTCCCGACGGCCCCGCAAAATGCAAAAATCGGGACGGAATAAATGCCCAGAGAAGTAATGTCCAGAAACAGGGCTATGGAAGCACCAAAGGCCGCTCCTGCCGATATCCCCAAGGTATATGGATCAGCCAGGGGATTGAGTAAAATGCCCTGAAATATAACTCCGGAGATGGATAGCCCGGCACCCACAATAGCCGAGGTCAATATACGGGGTAATCTGACCTCCCATACGACATAAGGAAAAACGTGGTTTAGTCCATTTAGAATCTCATGGTCACCGGTTATCCCCGCAAAGACGATCTTTATCACCTCGAAGGGAGAGATCTCCAGGTATCCCATCCCGGTGGACAAGACAATGATCAAGAGCAACAAAGAGCTCAGCAGAAACAGATATGGGCTTCGCATCTAAGACAAAACCCCCGCATCTCTTTTCATAGACATTCTGAGCCCTCTGTAAAACTATCTGTAACCGTTCACTGGATTACAACGCCCGTTTTACCGCAATCCACCGAACTGTAAGCGTTTACAGGGTGCTGCAGATGCGAGGCGGAGGGTACGCAGACATACTTCCTGTACTTCAAGTGCCCGACAACAAAGCAGATGTGGTGCCCTGTAAACGCTTACAACTATCTTTACAATTCTATGTGATTATCCCGTGCAACGTCTTTGATGTGCTGGACATAGATCTTGGCCCACTCGTTGCTTTCGCCAAGCCCATGGATATCGCATATGACACGGATCCCGGCCCTTTCAAAGGCACTCTTCCAGGAATCATCCTCATTCCCTGCCATATCGTTCCTGGCATGGTCGCCTGCAACGATCATCAATGGTTTCAGGATGACCTTTTTGACACTGGCATGCCTTACAAAGAGGAGCACATCATCAAGCGAAGGGAACCCTTCTACAGTACCTATATAGATTGGGACATCAGGATATTCATTGCGCATCACCTGCTGAAATTCAGCATATACGCCGGTGCTGTAAAATTCATTCCCATGACCCATGTATACAAGGGCTGCCCCATCTTTCCCGGCAAGGTCCACATCGGCATGAAGTGTCTTTGCCGCAGCCTCCATATCCTTGTGGTAGTCGTATTCGGGACCGTTTTCCCCGAGGACCGGCCTCCCGAGAACCAGCTTTTTAAAGGGCATGTATTTGGCCTTAATGGTCTTGATATGATTTAAGCCCCTCACGTATTCACAAAGATCGCTGTACTCCTCGCCATTATATATATGTGTAGGCTGAACTATTATGGACCTGTAGCCTTCATCCTGCAGATCAGCTATCGTCGCCAGAGGGCCTTTCACATAGAGGATCTCCCTGGGGATCTCTTTGTGCTTTGCAAGAAACTCCTGGTCGTTTTGCCGTTCATGCCATATTTTCCGTATAATGTTTGACGTAAAGGCTGCCTGCACTTTGACACCGGGAAAGGCATTCCGGACCTGCTTCTGAATATTTGTAATGGCCACCAGTGCCGATGGGTAGCTTGTCCCAAAACATGCAAGAACAATCGCCTTTTTGTCCTCCTGCTGCCCCATTGCAAAGGAAGAAGCCGCCAGCATTAAGGACAAAATTACTGCTACAAAGGAAACACTCAATCTCTTCATCATTGTACCTCCTGACTCTGTCTGTCTTCAAAAAAAACCCCGGACCTGAATTCACAGGTCCGGGGATTCCGTTTTTAACCCCGGTCAGTGTTGCCCGGATCCCAAACCACGAGGATCAGAACAATATCATGTCATCATGGGCAGGTCTTCTGACTTACGGATCATCCTACTGACCGCGCCTTCCCATCCGGCAATCAACCTAATAGTGGCACCCTGCGGCGTTCGTCCCCGATCACAGCGGCGGGTCCGCGACGGATTTTCACCATCTTCCCATTATGTCCTTTCGGACTACCCACAATTGGACATCAGAATCTATCAAATCCATATCTCATGTCAAGCAAAAATCCTCTTACACAGCACTGAAGCATGAGTCAAATCGACAGGGATCTGCACAAGGTCATAGGGAATTTTTCATTTTGATTTAGTTGACGTGCCGCGAAATCACGCTGAAAATCAGCTGGTT
>JAJSZR010000210.1 GCA_030262715.1 Deltaproteobacteria bacterium | reverse complement strand
GATGCAAGCAAAACGCATAGACAGTAGGAAGATACGCCTCAGTGCAATCGAGTCGCTCGTCCGTCACGACCTGATGGATATGCGTGAGTTTGTCGACTTGTCAGAGCGGTTACTGAAAGAAGAACTCAATGCGCTTACTCAGCGCATTGACGAACGAGTACCCGGTCTGCCGGCTCCAGATCAGGAAGCGGAACTGGGTTGGTTTGACGACGATATCTACCGGCTGTCCGACATCTTCCCAAGAATCCAGCGATACTCGCTGTTCACGTCGCTGCTCAGCATGATCGAACAACATCTCCGCAGCTTCTGCCGCTCAGCCAAACAGGTTTGTGAAGTTGAGCTATCCGCTTCCGATCTGAAGGAGCATGGAATCTCACAGTCGCTGGATTATCTTATCAAGGTTTGCCATTTCCAGATCAGTCGGACTGCGAAATCAGAGTACGACCATCTGAAAATGTTCCAGATGATGCGGAATGCGATCATGCACAATAACGGGCGCCCGTCGGGGAAAGCTCTCACGTCGATCAAGCAGTATCAGAAACGAAATCCCCATTTCGATGTGACCGAGCGCAATCAGATCACATTGTCCTCCGGGTTCCTCTACACGGTCATAGGTTCTGCGGAGATGTTCTATAAAACACTACTTGCTGAACTAGAGAAAAGGATCAGAAGGAGCCCAACAAAGACCTGAACACTACAAGGGACAGCCGCGCGGACGCGTCTGTCCCTTGCGCGTTAGGTCGGTCGTTTTATATTCCACAGATGAACGAAACATTTTAATCGGAGGTAAGGGTATGAAAAAAATTATCTCGCCAGCTTTAATCATGTTTTTTTTGGTTATTCCTTTTGTAGTATATGCAGGGGGTAGATGGTATGACAATGGCACTCTTCATAGTGCTTCAATTGCGGAGTGGAATAGAGCTACATATGCAAATAAGCTTGCTACAGCAGTGGATATGGCACTTAGTAGTCCTAAGATAAAAACGAAAGTTAAGAACAGCGGTTCTATTGATACACTACGACCATTTGCGATTGAATTGGTCTCTTGCATAGATGAAGCAGCAGCAGGTCAAGACTACGGAAACACGGAGGTGGCTGAGGTGGCAGCTATTTGTATGATTTCAATGGGATGGTAAAAATATTGTTAACAACAAAGGAGATGTTAATGAAGAAGATATGGACAATTTTAGTAATAATTTCTTTGTCATTGTTTGCAGGTATTCCCGTTCTTGCCGAACCATTTCAAGGTGTCAAATACACCGTTATAGGAAAGTCAAATTTAGGAAGCATTAAATGCAGCATCGATATAAGGCTTGAGAAAAAAGTAACAAAAGAATTCTTACACAAATTGGCATTAAAATTACGAAAAGCAGAACCCAGGGAATATGACCACATGTTTATCACATACTATTTGCCAGGTATGACACCGGGTTCAGGGGCATGGGCAACAAGCCATTTTGATCCAAATTTGGAAGTAAAAATATTAGGAACAACTATAGAAGAAGAAAAGGCATTAATGGATGAGCCCAAAAACTCCTCTGGCGAAATAATTGGCAAATGGCGCCATCGGTGTCTCTACGGTGGCCCAGCAGTATACACATTACTTAAAAGAGACGGCAAAGTCATTCTGTTAAAAAAATTCCATGATGGTAGTAGTGGCGAAACAGAAATGCAGCTAAAAAAAGGCCTATATAGAGATCGATATGAGGAAAAAGGAGGAGCGGCTTATAGTGATTATTACATTATCAATAGAAAGGGGGAGCTGGAAATTTATGATAGTCAGGGCCTCATTCTTACAATGCACTCAATAAAATGAAACAAATCAGATAACCATCGGGTGAACTGGACGCGGTGAACATCAGCGACTTTTCGGGCAGGTTTATTGGCCGCGCTAGTTACCCGAGACGTTCGGCAGGTGATAAAATAAGTGCAACACAGGAAACTGACGACAATGAGTAAAAAGACTGTCTATATCGAAACATCGATCGTATCATACTTAACGGCCCGAGCATCCCGTGACCTACTGGCCGCTGCTTGGCAAAAAGCAACCGTTGATTGGTGGGACACGCAACGTGACCGGTTCGATATCTACGCATCAGATCTCGTTATCGAGGAGGCTGGGAAAGGTGATAGTAAAGCGGCTACCCGAAGGCTTGGCGCTTTGGCTGGGATTCCTCTTCTCGCGATAACTGATGATGTAATCGGACTATCCAAGGCGCTAATCCTGAATGGGGCACTTCCGAGAAAGGCCATAGGTGATTCCCTTCACATTGCGCTGTCCGCCGTGCACGGGATCAATTATCTCCTTACCTGGAATTACAGGCACATTGACAACGCTGAAACGAAACCAATTATCCGACAGGTTTGCATGACAAACGGGTGTGCATATCCTGAAATTTGCACACCTCAGGAACTCATGGGGGTATATCAAAATGGCTGATGAAATTATCAAAGAACTCTGGCAAATCAAAGACGGCATCGCATCCGAACATGGTTACGATATGAACGTGTTTGTTGCATACTTGAGAGCCAGGAAGCACTTAGGGGATCACCAAGTTGTTGATCTCCGCTCTATGAAGAAAAATGCCGA
>JAJSZR010000209.1 GCA_030262715.1 Deltaproteobacteria bacterium | reverse complement strand
GTGACCGTGAAATCGAATGAACAGGGGATCCTTTCAGTGGAGGCCATTGCAGAGGTCATGGACGAAGACACGGCCGGTATCATGATCACCAACCCGAACACGCTCGGCCTTTTTGAAGAAAACAGCCGGAAAATAGCAGAGATCATTCACGCCAAAGGCGGATTGGTCTATTGTGACGGTGCAAATATGAATGCCGTCATGGGTATAGTGCAAATGGGCAAAATCGAGTTTGATGTGATGCACCTGAACCTCCACAAGACCTTCTCTACGCCTCACGGGGGAGGCGGGCCGGGCTCAGGTCCTGTGTGTGTCAGAAAAGAGCTTGAGCCATTTCTCCCTGTTCCCCGCGTGGTCGAAAAAAATGGGAGATACGTCCTTTCTGAAGACTGTCCTGAATCCATCGGCAGGGTAGCAGCCTTTCAGGGAACGGTTGGTGTTATGATAAAGGCCTACAGCTATATTCGCAGCATGGGGCCGAGGAATCTGAAAAAGGCCAGCCAGCTTGCCGTGTTGAACGCAAACTATATCAAGGAAAGTCTAAAAGGAGTATTGCATCTTCCGTACGACAGGCCGTGCATGCACGAATGCGTCTTTTCAGATGAAGATCAAAAGGCCGACAAAGTAACCACCCTGGATATGGCCAAGCGACTCATGGACTACGGCTTTCATCCGCCCACGGTCTATTTCCCCCTGGTCGTACACGGTGCCATCATGATAGAGCCGACCGAGACAGAGTCCAAAGAGGATATCGATCAGTTTATTGAAGCATTCAAAGCTATTGTAAATGAGGCCAGGAAAGACCCGAACCTTCTCCATGACGCACCAAGAAGATGCAAGGTAAGGAGGCTGGATGAGGTAACCGCAGCGCGCAAGCCGTGTCTTGCGGGATGAGGATCGGGTTACGGGTTACGAGTTAACGGGCATTAGGCATCAGTCAGTAGTCAATAGCTATGGGTTACATGACGACATAAATGTTTGTGCATAGATCCATCACGGTATGCATGTTCGAATAAGACAGGATTTACCGGATAATCAGGATATTTTTGCCTTTCCTGAAGAAAGGCAAAAAGCCCAATCCCTCTCTTTGGGGGAAGGACCTCTCTTTTTAGATACAGCGAAAGTGGCAAGGGCGGGGTCGACAATAAACAATGTATTACCTTCCGCTAAGCGGATTACGTTTTCTCAGCTTATTCCGTGTCTATGAAAGTTCGTCATTGACTATGATAATGACTATGGTTATAATAGGTAATAAAGTGGAAGGGGCTAACCGGTTCGCTTCCCCTCCTTTTAATGAAAAATAGAAGCACAAGGAGAGTAAAGTGGATATTTTAGCAAAATGAATACATCTGAGGAATGTAACATGCAAACAATTAAAGCATCAGAATTCAAAGCAAAATGCCTGCACTTAATGGATGAGGTAAACCGGACAGGGGAAGAAATTGCGATCACAAAAAACGGGAAACCTGTTTCTATCTTGAAGGCGTATCGCACAGTGCCGGAAACGCTTTTTGGCCTGCATAAAGGAAAGATACAGAGCAAAGATGATCTGATCGCCCCCTTGGATATTGAATGGGATGCCATTTAATGCTGGTACTTGATACACACGTTCTCGTATGGTTGGATGAAGGAAATCCACGATTAGGAACAAATGCATTACAAACAATTAACAGGTCGCTGGCATCTGGTCAACTTGGCGTGGCCTCTATCAGTTTTTGGGAAATTGCCATGCTGGTCAGAAAAAAACGACTGGATATCCAGATAGAGCTTGATGTCTGGCGTATTGAACTGCTGCAAAACGGTTTGCTGGAAATTCCACTACAGGGCTCAACTGCTCTCCGTGCCGGTCAGTTGCAGGCTTTTCACGGCGATCCCGCAGATTGCATGATCGTTGCCACGGCGCTCGAAAACTCCGCAGTCCTTGTAACGGCTGACAAAAAAATTCTTGATTGGGACAAACTCCACCAAAAAATTGACGCCTCTCTCTGAGGGGTTGCTCAAGTGTCAAGATGATCTTCGTCTCCGCCCGCCTCGCCTGAGTTCGCTATGGCGGGCAGGCGTCCGGGACCTCTATCAATCCAAAGAACTTCGAGTGGGCAGTTGTAGCGTTTTTTATCTCACAGTCAGGCCGCATATAGCGTATCAACTGTACAGGATTATGGAATTCCCTTGACAGAAGTAGCCCGACGACTCTGAGTTTCTATGTCTGCCATTTCTAAGGCAATTACAAGGCGAACGAAAGAGTAAGTCAAGTCAGTCAATTGCATCCCCAATTTCCCACAATTTCCCACACACCCAAGCCAAAGCCGTGGGATCAATATTTTGCCAAAGCAAAGCCTTTTAGTGATGACTTTCCAGATCATGGGTTAAGCGGTTCAACGTTCACGGTTCCCGGTTGAAACCCTGCCTGGCTGTTAACAAAAGCATAACGCGTCAATAGGGGCGAATGTTATATTTCACCCAATGGGTGAAAGAGGCTAATCCGAGCATTGTGTTATAAAGTTAAGAATATCAGTAGACTATAACCTTTGAACCCTGAACCCTGAACCTGGAACCAATCCAATCATTTTAGGTTATATAGACTCTGCATAATAC
>JAJSZR010000208.1 GCA_030262715.1 Deltaproteobacteria bacterium | reverse complement strand
GAGGATTCTATAATGATTCTAACAGATCGAATAGAGCTTAATCCAAGAATTTGCAATGGAAGGCCTGTGATCAAGGGGACGCGGATTCCTGTTTCCGTTATTCTGGAACAGATAGCAGCAGGAGAATCATGGGATGTTCTGCTTGTCGGCTATCCTGAATTGAAGAAGGAGGATATTCAGGCAGCCTTGCTTTATGCCAGGTCATCTCTTGATCACACAGAGGTCAGAGCAGCCTATGGCTGAGCCCCTCAAGCTTTATCTTGATCAAATGCTGCGACTGGATGTAGCTCAAGCTTTGCGTGATGAAGGCCACGATGTTATGCGCGCCTCTGAAGTCGGTCAGGCTCGGGCAGATGATTATGAGATATTGCAGAAAGCGATTTCTAAAAATCGAATTCTTATTACTCTTGATGAACATTTTGGTGATTGGGTAATCCTCCCACTCAGCAAACATCCGGGAGTAATTCGACTGAAGGTCAATCCTGCAACGTCGAAAAATGCTATCAACCTTATTCTGCCATTTTTACGACTATTGTCCTACCCTAGTTTCTCTTCCCAATAAATCTTGATTTTATCTCTTTAAAATTTCTCTCTCATAAAACTGGGATACCGGTATAATAGCCTGGGACGGGAGAAAGTAGTATGGGTCTTCTTTCGAGTTTCCAGGACGGCTTTATATCCACATGCGGGAAGTATTTCTTGCATCAGGGTGCTTATGCCAGTGTTCCCGAACGGCCTTCTATGTGTGACAAGTGTCATAGCGACTCTGGTTGTTTTTACGCACACGGGAGATATACGCGTTGGGTGAAGACGCTAAAGGGTGCTGTATTGACACCTGTTCGGGTATGGCGACAGAGATGGCTATGCCTGTGCTGCGGTCGGACTATGAGTAATGGGACGCCGGATGTATTGCCATATATACCCAATTGCACTCTGGTCATTTTAGCCCTTCTTTGGTCATACCTGGAAGGGGAAAAAGGTATTTATAAAAGCATCCCACAGGAGTTAGACGAGGCAGCCACACCCAGAACCCTGGCTCGCTACCTGAAACGGGCAAAAGCCGTATGTCTGGAAACTCAACAAGCCATTCGAGAGGTATTGATCGAAACAAGAGAACCCAGGCCATGGGATAAGTCCTTTCACCAGGGGCTTTCACCCCCTGAAAGTCTTACCAAGAGGTGTCGCGATTCCACCAAGGCCATCACACTTTGGCGCAGTCTCGCGATCCTGCTTATAGGCTCCAAGACCCTTTCGGCTACTCCTTCCCTCCTCATGGCCCGGGCAAGACAAAAAGCGGAACAGAGAAAAACTCGATTCCTAATTTAATTTTACCATACCTTGTTGGGAGTCAAAAGGAGATTTTTGTCTCCATTTGGGTCCCATTCCTTTGGATACCTTTTCCACAAAAGCTGTCATCGAAGTCCTGAAGAAACCTTGATAATCTGGCAGCAAAATCATGAGAGGAGGACTTTCAATGACAGATCACGACCCTATTACCAAAAAGGCGCTTCTGCGTTTCCAGATCATCAGCGCGTATCTTGCCGCCAATCCACCCCGGGGGAAACGCCGTCAGATGCTCGAACACCTGGCGGCCAAGAGTTGGTTTCTGGAATCCGGAGAGGTCATCACTGTGAAACCGGAGACTATCCGATACTGGCTCCGTATATACCGCCTTGGCGGTTTTGAAGCCCTCAAGGATAAACCCAGAAAAGACAAGGGAATACGGGCCATACCCAAAGACCTGATCGAAAAAGCCTGTAAGCTGAAACTCGAAGTGCCCGAGCGTTCTATAGAACGGATCATTACTATCATGGAGAACATGCAACTGGCTCCCCCGGGCCTCTTGCGCAGATCCACTCTGCACAGGGCCTTGCAGGCGCGGGGACTATCAGCCAGAAAGCTGGTCGTCCCGGATAACCAGGACCTGGATCGATGGCAGGCGGATTACGCCAATGATCTCTGGCAGGCGGATATGCTCCAGGGACCATGGCTGCCTGATCCAAACCGGAAAGGCAAGATGCGACGGTCCTATCTCTACGCCTTCCTTGATGATGCCTCCAGGTTACTCCTCTATGGCCGTTTCTTCTTCAAGGGTGATCTCCCCGCCCTTGAGCTGGTCTTCAAACGCTCTTTACAGCGCTATGGGAAACCGGATCGGGTCTACTACGATAACGGCATGGTCTTCAAGTCCAACCATATGAAGATTGTCTGCGCTGAACTCGGAATCCACCGACCAATCCATACAAGACCTTATAGACCCATGGGCCATGGCAAGATCGAGGCCTTCAACCGTTTTTGTGTCAATCATTTTATCGCAGAGGTTAAGGCTTCAAACATTATCACTCTCCATCAACTCAACGAGGCCTTCCTCGCGTGGGCCGGGGAAGAATACAACCTTCGGAAACATACCGAGATCAGGATGACTCCCAAACAGCGATGGGCAAAGGACTCTTCCCGTATCCAATACATCGATGAAGAAAAACTCCGTATAGCGTTTTTGTGGCGAGAAAAAAGGACCCCGGATAAAACCGGTGTTATCCAACTTTTTAACCGGCGCTACAAGATATCTCCTGTCTTGGCCAAAAAAAGGGTTGAGGTCCGGTATGATCCTGAAAGACTCGATCATATCGAAATCTACCGGGAAGGTACTTTTAAACAGCGGGCTAAACCTCTTCAGATAGCACCAAACCGCGCTCCGAAGGAACTGCTTTCTTTGCAACAATAT
>JAJSZR010000207.1 GCA_030262715.1 Deltaproteobacteria bacterium | reverse complement strand
GGTGTTGCCTGCCAGCGTGATTGAATTTATCTCATCACGACTCACCCCACACGAATCCAGGAGCTTCTCTATAATTCCGTTAATAGTGGAGACGGCCAGGGACTGCATCAACTCGAGCCCGCCCGGTCTCTCAGCGTGAATGATACGGGAGATGACGTCCTCTCCGTAGCTCATCTGGGCATTGTAATCTCCGGCCTCGGCAAGTGCCTGGCCGGTATTCAGGTCCAAAAGTTGACCGTATACTGTTGTAGTGCCTATGTCCACGGCCAATCCGAAATTCCTGTGGGTCCAATTGCCGGCCTGGATGTTGACCACGCGTGTCCTGAAACGTCTCCTCACGGAACGCGACAGGGTCACTGTGACACGAAAGTCATCCTCTCTGAGTATCCTTCTGAGCTTGCGCAGTACTTGCAACTCGACAACCATACCACACTCGTCATATTGATCGGTAAGGCCCTTGATAAGACGGCCGGCGTCTGCGATGCTGTATGTTGGAGACGGCCGGGAGAGCTCAAGGAACAGCTTGTCCACAGGAGAGACGAATATGCCCTCTTTCTTCAGTTCCTCTATGTCAAAGACATACATCCTGGCCCTGTGGCGGACCGGGACAGCAGTGTCCAGCACCCCGGTATCAAGCATAGACTCTTGCGGGATTCGGATGACGAGATCGTTCTTTATGACTGACAGACACGCCTGCCTTATGCCAGAGGCATAATCCTGCTCGGTGAGCTTTTCACTCCTTCCCCCTTCTACAGTGCCACTTTCAAGCAGGACCCTGCACTTTCCGCACAGGCCGCTTCCGCCGCAGGACGCATTTATGTGTACGCCTGCCTTTCGTGCCGCCTGCGAAATAGTCTCTCCATCTTCGACGAGAACGATCCTTCCACTGGGAAGGAATTTCACTTTGTGCTCAGTCATAAAATAAGTCTTCTAACCCTTTCTTCTATCTCATCCCTTATCCGGCGCATAGTCTCAATCGGCTTGCCGATAGGGTCAGACACAGGCCACTCTTCATTTCGCATCCCTGAGAAAAGGGGATATGTCTCTCCACAACCCATGGATATGATCAAGTCCGGTTTTCCATAGCGGATTCCTTCTTTGATGGATTTTGGTCTGCGAAAGGCCATATCAATCCCCTTTTCTTCCATGACCTCTACCATGAGTGGATTGATCTCTTGTGCCGGACAGCTCCCTGCGCTTTCGGCTTCAATCCTGTCTCCAGCATGGTACTGGGCAAAGGCGCTTGCCATCTGGCTGCGGCAGGTATTTCCCGTGCAGACAAAGAGGATTTTCTTTCTATTAAGAAAGGGTGTCACAAGCGCCCCTGCCTTTTCTCTTGCATCTATCAGGGCCGTGGGATGTTGCTTTATCTCTCCCGGCCCTTCAATCTGTCTATAGGTAAGGCCGCCTTCAAAATGCGCCCCCACTGCATCAAAAAAGTACTTAGCCGTAAGACTCACACCGTCAAAGAGGTTCTTTCCTTTTGTGGCCCCAAGGGATAAAAGAAAACCATGGCGCCACTTTCTACCCGGATCGCTCAGTCTGTGTATATATTTTCTTGCCCATAGGGCCTGGGATCGATCAATAAGGGCTTTCATCTGGGCTGTAGCGCCATAAAAAAATATAGGAGTAGCCATGACGACAAGGTCTGCGCTGCGAAGCAGAGGGTAAATCTGCTGCATATCATCATCAATGGGACAAAAACCCTCTTTTTCGCAAGTGCCGCATTCCTGACAGGGCGTGATACTCATGCGTGCCACATCCAGGCGCTTTGTGTGAGCACCGAGGCTTCCGGCCTCAGTAAGAAATGTCGAAAGTAGGATGCCGGTATTTCCCTTAATTCGTGGACTTCCTTGTAGTCCCAGGACGAACATGAACAAAACTCCTCAGCCTCTTGCAAAAGGCCCTTGGCTGATCCGGTTTAACTAAGTCGTCAAGTAAAAATAACTTATACATCTTGTTTGTCCTTTTGCTTCTTTTCTGTGTTGCGTTAAGGCTTACATAACTCGTTATGCGCGCCTTAACGCGCCTTGAAAACAAACAGAATTACGGCGCAATCTGTACAACTTATTTTTACTTGACTCCTAACCCGAAATTTCCAAAGACGCAACGAATTACCATTTCATGGACATGGCTTCCAAAATACGGTATCCTGCCTTGGGCACATTGTTTTAGCCGTGTCTTTTCCCCATAAAATAGACTCACCCAGAGACACTTCGTCAATCTTTACCTGAGTATTTGTAGCGAACAAGTAAATTGTGTTGCCAATGATTTCCTGTTGGTTTATCTGTTGATATGCAGACTTCTTCAAAGCTTAAAGCACTTCGGTGCTGATTCCATGGAGACTTCATTCAGGTTCAAAGGGAGAGTTAAAACATGGACCTCAAGGTACTGCTCACCACTTTTGGGATGATATTTCTTGCGGAATTAGGCGACAAGACACAATTGGCCACGTTCTGCTTTGCCGCTGAAACCAAATCGCGGCTCGCCGTATTCCTTGGGTCAGCAGGTGCTCTTGTGCTGACATCCCTGCTGGCCGTTGTCTTTGGATCTGTGGTCAGTAGGCTGGTGCCATCAAGTTACATTAAGATAGGTGCCGGGGCTCTCTTTGTATTACTGGGCTTATGGATGTTATTATTTCCAGGAAGTAAGTAAATTACGATATATTGTAACCGTTCAACAGCCCACCCTACTGAGTCCTGCGTACAAATAGCCTCATTTGTTTCAAACTTCTTCCCAGGTAATACATTGGGCAGGACAATTCTTAATGATTTCATCTATCTCTTCTTCCGGGTATTCAGGCAGGTCAACCACCTCTATGTAGCCTGCGTCGTTTCTTCTGAAGACCGTGGGGCACAGCTCCAGACATGCCTCA
>JAJSZR010000206.1 GCA_030262715.1 Deltaproteobacteria bacterium | reverse complement strand
CTTTTGGTTTGAACATTAATTATTGCTCCAGGATAAATGTTCCACGTGAAACATTTAATTTAACTAAAAAGTCTAGTCTCAATATATAATAGATATACACTTATTTGTCAACTATATTGATCCTGGTTAACTCAGACTTTTTGCAGTGTAATCATCCCTGCGGTGTCCAATCGCATATACAATTGCCTTTTTATTCCGGTTATCAATTTGATATATTGTTCGGTAGCCTTTCATTTTTAATGACCTGAAGTCGATCAGTTCGTCCCGCAACTCCTTTCCAAGATACGGGTTTTTGTAAAGTTCTTTAAGTATTGATTTAAGTTGTTTTTTTACTGTTGGGTGCAGGCTGTTGAACATTCGGCCAGCGGTAGGTGTTAATTTGACTCGGTACATTAAAGAATGTCTTCTAAGTCAACCAATGGTTTTTTTTCTTGCATGTCTTTTATTGAAGCCCGCATCTGTTTCATGATATCTTCGTCTGCCATGATTGTCATAGTCTCGCGCATTGCCTCGTATTGTTCCATGGACATTATAACGGCCTTCGGTACGCCATTTTTAGTAATAGCTATTGTGTCATCCCTGTCGTTAATATTTCGTATCATGTCAAGCAGCTTAGCCTTGGCTTTAGTGACGGCTATGTAACTGTCAATCTGCATGAATGCCTCTTTGATTGTTGTTGTAATATTTAAAGTTATTATAATGGTCATTATTTGTAAAGTCAACGTATACTTGGTGGACATTATCAACTTGTAAACTTGTGAAACTCTTCAGGGACTGAGGAGCGTTGAAGGCTCAAGCTCCTTAATATCATAGCCGGGATGGTAGTTGAGGTTAAATCGGGCCGTCATCTCCTTGAAGAAGTTTTCCGAATCGCCCCAGCGTTGAAGCATATAGTAGATGCTATTTTCTGGTTTAAACCGGGTGAGTATTGCTATTGCTCTTTCTGAGAATTGCCCTGCCTTTCCACCAGAAAAAAATCCCAAAAAGCCCAAAAATGATGGAGACGCCCATTATGGCCTTTTGATATCTGCTATAGGAACTTACAGCGCTCTCTCCGGGCTGCTGGTCTGCCTGCAACGCCATAGTCTCATCAACCGGCACAGTAACTTCCAGACGGTGTCCCATTTCATCATCTACCACAACCTTCCAATCACCTGCCACATCGGGAAAGAAACAGAAACGGCCATTCCTATCTGTCCTGCCGGATTGAAAAGACAGTTTTGCGCCCGGAGCGGAAATGTTTACCTTGGCGTAACTCATGGGTTCACCCGTGTTATACTGGGCCGTGACTACTATACCCCCTGCACCTACTTTTCCCCTCACACCGTGAGCGTAAATCACACCGGGTAGTAAAAAGATAACGCCCAAGAAAAACATCATTAGTTGTTTACATTTCATTACATTGCTTTTTTCTTTTACCAAAGTAGAGCCAGCAAAGGAGCATGGTTGGCAATCACCAAAATGGTGGCCGAAAAGAAACCAATTTCTCTTTTCAGGTCACTATTGCTCAAATTCTTCTTCGTCAAAAATATCTTGATGGTATAGGAATTTCCATTTTTGAGACAGGATGAACAAGATTATCAGAATGCTCGACACCAAACGAGCTGCTGCTGTATCCAACCTGGAAGAGGATCGTCTGGATGTGCCCTGTAGTAAATAAGACGAAAAATCTTGGGTTTTGCAAGCGGCTCACTGTACTGCGAACGTGAAAGAATAGTTGTAGCGGTAATTGTCACATTCCTCTTTGTCCGGGTAAGGCACTTCGTACATGACATTCACCAACCAACTCCCCTTTTCCAACAGCTTGATGCGTGCCGTTCCATCCTTGTCCGTCTTCGTGCTGAGGGCAAAAGTATTAGGCTGGTCTGAAAAGCCTGCATAAGTGGCACGGACATCAGCGAAAGCAAGGGCTTTACCATTATAAATGACCTTTACCGGCAATATCTCACCCTGCTTCAGATGTCTTCCATGTTTCAGCGGGATGATCTCCAAGGGATCGCCAACAGGCTGGTCAGGCATCTTTACACTGTCGCCCACATTCATCACCGCCTTGGCCCTTATGTCATAACGGAAGCAGGAGACCACGTTCTCCAGCCCCTTTTTGGGCTGAAGCTTATACCCCTCAGTCGTCTTGCTCAGAAATCCGGGATGGATATTCGCCAGTATTGCATAGCAACCTTGTGCTGTGGGGACGAATTCAAATTCAGTCGGGGATACCTGCTTTATGAGGATTCTAGCGCCTTTTGAATCCAGGGCATAAACCTCGTTCAGAAACCCCTCCTTGATCACCTCATCTCTTGGGAATTTGTGTCCCCAGCCGATCTCAATCTGAACCTTTTGCCCCGCCTCCGGTCGATCATCATCAATGTTGAGCCACAAGGAGTGTGCCCGGGCAAGAGACGCTGAGAAACAAAACGGCAACAGCAAGAACAATAGAAACCTATTCTTCATTATAGGATAGCTCCTTGACCATATTCATACCAACTGAAAAATCCCCAGTAAGGATCATTACTTTCCACGAAGCGTCAAAGCAGGATATCATCTGGTGTTGTGCAGGCTATTTTTTCGGGATATCCCCTTTGAAGGTAAATCATGCTACGAATTTTGAAAAAGTACTACTATTGCCAAAAAATGTCAACTTTTCGCAATCCAAACACTTATAGTTGCATGCAGACATAAATACGGTATAGATTTCTGACTATGCTGGGTGCAAAGTGGCAGAAGCAATGGTTCAAAAGCATGAAAACATATATATTCAAGACAAAACACTCAAATCGGGGGATAAGGTATGATTATTGTGACAGGTGGCGCCGGTTTTATTGGAAGCGCGCTTGTATGGCGACTTAACAAGCGTGGTATTGATGATATTGTTGTTGTGTAATCATTCACTCCCCCCCACATTTTTTTAAAAAAAAGTGAGAAGAGGCGTAGACAAATGAAATTTAATTTTGTATGCTATCTGTGTAATGGACCATCTAACAAAAGAC
>JAJSZR010000205.1 GCA_030262715.1 Deltaproteobacteria bacterium | reverse complement strand
AAATACCGGGCCAATTCCTTCCAGAAGATGCCGGGACCTTTGGGTACCGGTTGCCCCCTCCGGTAATCTCACCAGGAAAGCTACATCCCGCATGGCAGGCAGGCCTCCCCGGATGAGAACGTTTACCCTGTTGAATTTCCCGAAGGGAACCCTATTCAACAAGGTAAACTTTCGCTACACAACCGCAGCATTTACCCTATCTCCAGAACCCTGGGCTTTGTTACGTGGTGCTAACTTACCAGGAGACTGGGCCTTATATGCTATTTCTGTCCCCCGGATCAAGTCCGGGGCACACTTGGCTCATAGCTTTGCACTCCGGCTTCCTCGCGCAGCGCAGGCGCTTGCGCCGCGTGTCAGACACCACCTCGCGATGATGCCCTCTTGAGACGCCATAGCTAGGCGAAGGCGCTTGCCTTCGGCTAATACTTTCGCTATCCTAGAATCAGATAGCTGGATTCACGTATAGAGGACTTTAACCTCATAAGTTCACGCCCATGCCGGGCGTACCACAAGGCACTTGACCCGACTGCGCTTCTCGGAGACGCAGGGTGCAAGCACCCTGCGTCTCCTGCGATGCTCGTGGGTCAGCGCCGCGATTCGATTCTAAAATCTCCCCGCAACTTGCACAAAACATTGTACAAGTCAAAATAAATTTGGTATATTTATTAAACAGCGCAAGTAAGGAGGATATTATGCGAGTTGTCAACTTTAGTGAAGCCAGAAACAATTTAAAATCCGTTTTAGATCAAGTCGTTGATGATGCTGACTACACTGTAATCACTCGGCGGGACTCAGAAAATGCAGTGGTCATGTCCTTAGACACCTTCAATAGTTATATGGAGACATTCCATCTTCTCAGGTCGCCCGCTAACGCTGCTCATCTAGCGAAATCAATTGAACAATATAAAAATGGAAAAGTTCAAGAAAAGGAAATGATAGTTGAGTAGGATACTTGCTTGGACTGATGAAGCATGGCAAGGATATCTCTATTGGCAATCGCAAGATAGAAAAACACTTAAGCGAATTAATAAACTGATTGAAGATACGAAAAGAGAACCTTTTGCGGGAATAGGCAAACCTGAACCATTACGTGAGAATTTGTCTGGTTTTTGGTCTCGTCGAATTGATGACATAAATCGTTTAGTGTATGCTGTAGATGACAATTTTCTCACTATTATTTCATGTAGATATCACTACTAAACCGAACTTGAAAAAATCGAATCGGGTAAGCGCGGGTTTTCTCCCACCCTCCCCACAACACCCTGCATGGGGATCTGACGGAGTCAGCTTAATAGTTTAACATCATTCTCTTTTGCAAATTTTTTACCTCGCTTGATGGCCTGCGAGACTGAAGGCCGGGATATACCGAAATACCGGGCCAATTCCTTCCCGTTGATGCCAAGTTGGTAGTACCCCAAATAACAAAGGTTATGGTAGGCTGAGTTTGAAAATATAAAGGCAACTGAAGCTGGAATGGAACTTCCGAATGCTGCTTTAAAAATCGGTGCTGCCGGGTAATGGCAACACTTTCAAAAGGACTTTTTCTACAGACTCGTTCTCCGATTAATAACTTGACACACCTCATTATTGAGCGTACGCTATATCGTACGTTTAAATATGGAGGTAAAAACAATGTCTACCCTTACAGCAACCGAGGCAAGAAAACGACTCTATACCCTTGTTGATGATGTAGCGGAGTCTCATGATCCAATACAAATTGTTGGGAAACGAAACTCAGCTGTCCTCGTCTCTGAAGAAGACTGGAGAGCAATCCAAGAAACATTATACCTGTCATCGATACCCAAAATGAGGGAATCCATTCGCAAGGGTTTGAAAACTCCTGTTGAAGAGTGTGAAGAGGAGCTTGACTGGTGAGATGGCGTCTGGTTTATACAAAACAAGCCAAAAAAGATGCAAAAAAACTCTCCCGTTCTAGTTTAAAGCCACAAGCTGAGCGAATCCTAGCCATTCTTAAAGAGGATCCTTATCGCACACCGCCTCCATACGAGAGATTGGTTAGTGATCTATCCGGTGCATGTTCCAGAAGGATCAATATCCAACATCGAATGGTCTACCAAATTATAGATGATATCAAGACGGTAAAGGTTATTCGTATGTGGACCCATTATGAGTAATAGCCACTTTAGCGGGACCGATGTCCTTGATCAGGGCGAGGAAGGGGCCTGTACCGGTTTCGGCCTAGCGGCTGTCATCAATCTGCTGAACGCTCAGTAATGGAGAAATCATGCTCTCCCAAGCCCGAATCGACCGTATCAAATCCACCCTTGACCCGGTGAAAGTATTCGCTCTCGTGGTATAGAACTCAAGAAGAGTATATTGGACAGCCTGGTATAATGGATAAATCACCTGTCTAAAAAAATAACGGATGCGGATTCCTGATAGCAAAAGGAGCGAATTGGTATGCGAATTCTGCTCGTTGAAGATGATCAAAAAATTGCCTCTTTTATCATTAAGGGGTTGAAACAGGCCGGTCTTGCCGTAGACTATGCGGCAGACGGGGAAAAAGGTCTCAACAAGGCATTAGCCGGAGATTATGATGTAGCTGTTATTGACATCATGCTGCCGGTACTTGACGGCCTTTCTCTGATCCATGAAGTGCGTCAGCAAAAGATCAATACACCTGTTATTGTCCTGAGCGCCAAACGGTCCGTGGATGATCGTGTCAGAGGTCTTCAAATAGGGGGAGATGATTACCTTACCAAACCCTTTGCCTTTTCTGAGCTTCTGGCCCGGGTGCAGGCGTTAATCCGGAGGAGTAAAGGAGAATCGGAACCTGTCAGACTGAATTTTGACGATCTTTCTCTGAATCTGCTTACCCGCGAGGTTGCTCGCGGAGGGGTAAACATAGACCTTCAACCCAGGGAATTTGCCCTCTTGGAATACTTGTTGGACGGAGCCGCTATCGCGGCAAGCAACAACACCCCCCTATCGCTGAAAAAAATTATTAAAAGATTGCGACCTTCGACCTTTTAGAAATAAAAAGATATTGTAAAGATAT
>JAJSZR010000204.1 GCA_030262715.1 Deltaproteobacteria bacterium | reverse complement strand
AGAAATACGGCGAGAGATCATCAACCATACTGAAATTGAGACGATGGCGCACCTGGGGACTAGGACGGAGTTCGATGTGGCCAACAAGACCGCCCAGGGGTTTTCCATGTATGCCTTCGGGAAGATCCCAGGGGCAGAAATAGATAAAGCATCGGGTGTCTATTTCAGGTTGGTCAAGGAAAACGAGGAGGAAAAACATACGGCCTTCTGCAGTGCCCTTCGGGACTATATGACAAACAGAGAAACCTTCTCCGATCCCCATGTTTTCATTCTTGAGCAAGAGAAGCTGAAGGCTATTCCAGGATGGCCAATAATATATTGGGTTAGCGATGGCATCAGAGGACTATTTGAAAGGGGTCTTATCGACAAGGTCGCAAAAACTTGCCAAGGCATTGCCACCGCAGACAATAATCGCTTTCTAAGATTATGGTGGGAAGAAGGACTTGGAAACATAAACATCGGTGTCACATCGCATGAAGAAGCTGACGCTTCAAGTCATAAATGGTTCCCTTATATGAAAGGTGGTGAGGTGAAGCGATGGTATGGCAATCAGGACTTCTGTATCAATTGGAGAAATGATGGCTCTGAGTTGTATTCACTGACCCCCAAATCTGTTATAAGAAATGCCAATTACTATTTTACAGAGGGTGCGACCTATTCCTTCCTTACTGTCAGCAACCTAAGCGTTCGTTACCTCCCCAAAGGCTTCATTTTCGATGTTGCCGGATCATCGATCTTCCCGAAGACGATCAATCTTTTTCTGATGCTTGGGATTCTGAACTCAAAGCTATCAACCTTCCTCATCAAGTTGATCAATCCCACAGTTAATTATCAGGTCGGCGACCTTGCCCGCATCCCGATTCCTGATGCAGCAAAAAGACCGCAACTGGTACAGAAGGTTGAAAAAAAGGTTCAAGAATGCATCCATCTAAAACAGAAGCATGTCATAACACAGGAGACGAGCTGGGAATTCAATATGCCTCTTGCTTGGAACGACGGCCTATATAACCTATTGCACATCGAAAAAGAGCTGACCATTCTGGAAACGGAGATCTCTGAGGCCATCTATCAACTCTATGAGATAGAGAAAGCAGACATTGACCAGATTGAGACCGAATTCGGTGCCCTCCCCGGGACGCTCCCTCAAATAGACGATCTACATGATTTTTGCCTGAAAGCCATCGAAATGCTTTTTCTCGAAAAGCATGTCCCCGATGAGGCAGTCCGAAGATCTGAACAAATCATTCAAGAAGAAAAAGGGAAAGACTCGGAAACGGAAGGAGAATCGCAGCGAGGCCATGGGCGACAGAAACGCTTTTTGACTTTTGAGGAAGTCTGCCTTGCCTCCAGGTTCCATCCGGAAACGGTCTCTGCCTTTATCGCTGCCAACCACCTAGAGCGGCCGGAGGAACGATACGAGCTGGCTGTAGCTTGGGTCTCTTATGCCATCGGCATCGTCCTGGGGCGATTCAAACCCGGCGGAAAAGGGGCTCTTGGCTCCGGCATGACTGAGGAAGGGCAGGTATTGTTGAACGGCGACTTGGAGAAGCTCCGTCGGTTGGTGGATGACGATGGCATCATGGTACTGGATGCCGGCCATCCTGACGACATGCCCGCGCGTGTGGAGGAGGTCCTTACCATTCTTCTCGGTGAAAATGCATGCAAGGAAATCATTCAGGTTCTCGATGGAGATCTTCGCCAGTTTTTGGAAAAGGAGTTCTTTATTAAGTGGCATATCCCTCAGTATCGCAAGCGGCCTGTTTATTGGCTCCTGCAATCACCCAAGAAAAAATATGGCATTTGGCTATTCCATGAGAAATTGAACAAGGATTCACTGTTCCGAATACGCAAGGAATATGTGGAACCCAAGATCAATCTGCTTGAGAGCCGGATCAAAGAACTTCAGGGGAAGAGGGATGGGGCTGAGGGCCGGGAGAAAAGGGCAATAGAAAAGGAAATCGGGAAGCTGATTGAAATCCTGGATGATGTCCGGGAATTCCTGAAGCGACTGAACTTCATCATCGAGGAGCGTGGCTTTGTTCCTCATATCGATGACGGAGTGCTTCTGAATATGGCGCCTCTCTGGGAGTTGATTCCTTCATGGCAAAAGGAACTTAAGAAGGCTTGGGAGGCATTGGAGCGGGGCGACTACGACTGGTCCTGCCAGGCCATGGACCACTGGCCAGAGCGTGTGCGTGAAAAATGCAAAACGAACAAGTCCTATGCCATTGCGCATGGGTTGGGATGAGGAGTGGTTTTTGAAGGAGAGAAACAGATGAACGACTTTTTTTGGTTACCCTCAATAAAGATTAGGGGATATCGTCCTTTTAGAGACATATTATTCCGTTTCAAACCTCTTCAAGTGATCGTTGGTGCAAATGGATCCGGGAAGTCAAGTTTGTTCGAATTCTTGAAATTCCTGCGTGATGCGTGTCATCAAGAAATTCCACCCGAAATTGTGACTGGCACGATTGGCCAGCAAATATTCCACAAACCCGGCCCTGACAAACTCTGGTGGAGCGCCGAAGTGGATCTGAAACAAAAAGTTCCCCTCTATTATCAGGGAGAACTTATGGGGCCTGTAGGAGCAACAAAAATTGTCTTTGAAAGAGTTATTACCAAGAAACCACTCCATACAGGATACAGAAAGGGCTATACATTTCTGAATTTTCAGGATGGAAAAGGTCACGTGAGAGACCCTCAAGACAGAAGCTTTAAAAGGAAAGAATGGAATCTTAAAAAGCCGAACCAGTTGGGCTTAGGAGCTATTGCAGACTCAACACTGTTCACTCTCTTCAATCTTAGGGAGTATGTCCGTGGCTGGCGTTTTTATAACGCCTTCAACATCAACAATGAAAAAATCAGGAAATCGGTACCAACCAGTCAAGATCCGGTTTTGCATGAAGATGCAGGCAATCTCAGCGCGGTGCTTTTCAATCTGATGACAGAACATGCAGAGTCTTTTGAAGAATTGAAGTCGGTGATAAAATCTGCAATCCCCGGATTCAGAAATCTCAACGTAAAAGCCAG
>JAJSZR010000203.1 GCA_030262715.1 Deltaproteobacteria bacterium | reverse complement strand
CAAGGCTGTGATTATAACCGCGATTCACAGGCTGCAGGTGTACCTTGGCGAAGAGCTGGTAGACTCTTTTGATTATCAGCTGCCAGCATGAATTTTTAATAGTAAATTTTTGATTCTTCGCTATTTGGTGTGGGTAATTACGGTTAACTTCTGGGGACTCTGTCCCCAGACCCCTGGGGTTTATCGCTTAAATACCAATCCCGAAGAGGTTAAAAGAGGGCGACAGTAGTCACCCTCTTCGGTCTTGGTCCCTGCCTTGGCGCTCGGGTTGCTCCCCAGCAGAGCCCTATCCTTCGGGCAGGCCATGAACAAGATAACACTTACCGGCATTATTGTTTTTTTAAATTTATGAGTTCAACGTCAATGCTTGAAATATATAACCTCAAGTACATGGGTAACCGATGTATTGGCATTATTTACCCTTAAAATCGGGTAACCGATGTATTGGCATTTGACAGCTAATCGCTCAACTTAGGTACAAAGATGGACTTGAATGAAAACGGGGATTAAGTCATATTAGAGCAAATTTTCGACCTGCGCGGTTACACGTCAGATTGTGCAACACACGAAAAAGAAAAGAATTATCACGAAAGCACGAAAAGAATATCAGCAACTTGATAGTATAGGAATTTCCTTTTTTTGACAGGATTAACGGGATAATCAGGATAAATGAAAATCGTAACTTCTCAATAAGTCCGGGCAAATCATATTTTGCGACTATCCAATGGATTCCGGCTTTCGCCGGAATGACAGGCGCTTGCACACAATCGTCATTCCCGCGAAGGCGGGAATCCAGTGACTATTACTCAGACTTATTGAGAAGTTACTGAAAATCATGTAAATCTTGTTCATCCTGTCAGAGAAGTCCTGCCGAAGGCAGCTAAGTTCATTCCTATGTCTTGTTTCGTGTTTTCGTACCTTCGTGTTTTCGTGATTAATTTTGAGTAGTTTCTTAGGGGAGTATTAATGGAATTGCAAAGGGAGCAATGGAAAAGCCAGCTCGGCTTTGTCTTTGCTACAGTGGGCTCTGCAGTGGGTCTCGGGAATATCTGGAGATTCAGTTATATGGCCTACAGTCACGGAGGAGGTGCCTTCCTCATTCCATACATCATTGCCCTTTTGTCGGCAGGGATCCCTTTATTGATACTGGAATTTGCCCTTGGACATGAACGTATGGGTTCGGCACCTCTTGCCTTCGCAAAAATAAATAAAAACTGGGAGTGGCTTGGCTGGTGGGCGGTCATTTTTGTAATGTTCGGTATCGTTCTTTATTATGCAGTTATTATTGCGTGGTGCCTAAACTTCTTTTTTCTCTCTTTCTATCTTGGTTGGGGAGATGACCCCAATACCTTTTTCTTCAATAAATTCCTCGCAGTAACCAAATCTCCCTCTGAGATAGGTCACATCAGGACTCCTATCCTTGTGACACTCTCTGTTGTCTGGTTAATAAACTGGGGCATAGTTTTCAGGGGTGTCCGACGCGGGATAGAATACATAAATAAGATATTCATGCCCCTGCTCTTTTTTTTAACTGCGGTCCTTGTCTTGTGGTCAATTTCTCTCGACGGTTCCATGAACGGTCTGAAAGCATATCTTGAGCCTGATTTTTCAAAATTATCCGATCCAGCCGTCTGGATAGACGCATACAGCCAAATCTTTTTTACTCTGAGTCTGGGTTTCGGCATTATGATAGCTTACGCAAGTTATCTGCCTGGAAAGGCCAACATAACAAAGAACGCAATATTAACTGTATTCATAAACAGCGGTTACTCTCTTTTTGCAGGCATTGCCGTTTTTTCTGTCCTGGGTTTCATGGCCACATCGCAGGGAAAGCCCATATCAGAAGTTGTTTCTCAAAGCATAGGACTTGCCTTTGTTGCATATCCAAAGGCAGTCAGCCTTATTCCCGGAGGTAACCTTTTCGGTGCAATTTTTTTTCTCTGCCTTTTTATAGCAGGGCTTTCCTCCTCGATATCGATAGTTGAGGCCTTTATTTCCGCAACGATTGACAAGTTTGGCTTCAGTAGAAAGCCTCTCATAACTCTGGTAACAATCCTGGGCTTTTTGGGCTCGATAATCTTTACTACCCAGGCCGGCCTGCTCTGGTTAGATATTGTAGATCATTTTATTACTCATTACGGACTTATAGTCGTAGGTATTGCTGAATGTCTTCTTGTTGGCTGGCTCTTCAATATCAAGGTACTCAGAAAACATATCAACTCTATTTCTTCGATAAGACTGGGCAATTGGTGGGATATCACAATTAAATACTTTGTTCCCTTTGTGCTGGGAGTCATCCTCATTGGAGAGCTCTACGCTGAAATCAAACAACCTTACGGAGGCTACTCCTGGACTGTGCTTATCCTGATCGGATGGAACTGGATATTGCTGACAATAATTGCTGCCTTTGTGTTTGCCAGACGACCTTGGAAAACCAGGTATTATGAAATTGAAGGAAGAAGCCAGAAAAATAACTTAAAAGTATAGGAATTTCCTTTTTTGGACACGGATTACACGGATGGCTATGGATTAGGTCTATATTGTTCAAACAATACTTCCATTTCATAAATGCTGCCGCATTTGTGAAATAAAAATCTGTGTAATCTGTGTAATCTGTGTCCAAAATTTTCTAAGTCCGCCCGAAGGGCGCTAAGTTCCAAAAAAGGAGGTAATTTTTGACCCAGATCCCCCTTGCTGATCGACTCAGACCAAAAGACCTGGATGAATTCGTAGGTCAGGACCACCTTCTGAACCAGGGCAAGATGTTGAATACCCTCTTAGATCGAGGGACTATCCCTTCGCTGATCCTGTGGGGACCGCCAGGATGCGGAAAGACCACCCTTGCCAGGATTTTTGCGCGGAGAGTAGAAGCCAACTTCGTTTCCTTCTCTGCGGTCCTTTCAGGGGTAAAGGAGCTCAGGGTCGTCATAGATGACGCAAAAGAAAACACCAAATACAACGGACCACATACCATCTTGTTTGTTGACGAGATACACCGTTTTAACAAGGCCCAGCAGGATGCATTTCTCCCCCACGTTGAGAGCGGACTTATTACCCTG
>JAJSZR010000202.1 GCA_030262715.1 Deltaproteobacteria bacterium | reverse complement strand
TTTGACACTACATCACCGTCGGCCAACGCAACCTATTGAAATATAAGGGGGCACTATTCAATAATGATAGCATTTACCCCCTAAAATCGAAAAAAAGCACGAAGTTGGGTTCAGCATCTTCAGAGGAGCCCAGCCTTTTTAAAAAGAAACCATAGACACTGTGATAGCGTGCCTTGAAAAGGCGTTTCAATAACTCTTGTTTTTTATCCATCAAAGCCCCTATAAAAAATTGCTACCGGCAGATTCCACAGGTTACCTAAACTGTCATGACGGGGACTTTCGTCGCCCCACGCGTGAAAATAATTAGCCACCCGCTCGCTACGCTCGCTCGACCCACACAGACCCACATAGACAAAAAACTTTATCCGCTGGTGGACACACCAGCAGATAAATTGTCGGCGCCCTTTGGGCGCATATTGTTTTTACCCTGCTATGTCGGCAGGGCAAAATGTCTGTGTGTGTCTGTGGCTAATAAATGTATTTTCATGGTAAATATAAGAATTATTAGAACTGATTTTCAATAACAAAGCGGCCCCAATCTGTCAAGAAAAAACAGGTTGGATCTCAATATCCAATAAAACGGCGAAGATGCAAAGAGCGGTGTGAGAGAATGAGCGGGTATTTAGAAACGGGGATCACAGAATTCCCTTGACAAAACTAAAGGCAAACTGTAATACGCAATGAAAAATAGAAATGAAAGGAAAATCCAGAATGCCGGTATCAGTTTTAACCAAGAAATGGCAAACCACTATTCCAAAAGATATACGGAATCTTTTAGGGCTTAAACCCAACGACAAAATCCTTTACTTAATTGAAGGTAAAAGGGTGGTTTTGAAACCCCTTAGAGGAAATATTCTTGATCTCAGAGGCAGTGTAACGACAAAAGAAAAGCCTATTGATTTCAAAAAGCTCAGAGACGATACCAGGAAAAAGATTGCCCGAAAGATTATTGAGGAGGTGCAATGAGGTTTATTGATACCAATATATTCATTAGATTCTTGACTAACGATATTCCCGAAAAAGCGGATGCCTGTGAGAAGATCTTCAAGAAGGCTGTTGCAAAAAAAGAGACCCTCTTTACTACTGACCTGGTAATTGCCGAAATTGTCTGGGTTTTGGAATCGATTTATGAATTACAAAAGGAAGAAGTTCAAGATAAAGTGGAAAAAATCTTGAATACCCCTAATTTGATCTGTCCTCATAGAAACTTGATCTTAAGCGCCCTTACTTTATATAGCGAAAAGAACATCGATTATATAGATGCTTACAATGCGTTAGTCCTCAAAGATGAAGGTATAGAAGAACTCTACTCTTATGATAAGGATTATGACAGGATTGACTGGCTTACCAGATTGGAGCCATAGAATGGTTTGAATCTTACCGCTATATAACCCTTTTCTACTTTATCCCGATGTCGAGATCCATCGGCATCATAGTATAAGCGCTAAGTTGTTTTGTAAACGTTCACAGGTTATATTGAAAGATGAACGTCGAACGTCGAACGTCGAACGTCCAACATCGAATGAAAAACGAATATCCAATACCGACGCGCAGCGCAGGCGCTTGCGCCGCGTGACATTCAACGGCTATTTCTGTTACTTTTCAGCCGTTTTGATACTCATAACGAAAATCTTAATTAATTCTTCTGTTTCCTCTGAAATATCATTTAGTAGCTCAGGTTTTTTAATTAATGGTACACGCTGAATGAGTTTTAACCATCTCTGGGTCTCCCTAAGTTCCTTTAATGAGATACGAAGTTTATGAACAAAGTCCTTTGGGGATTCCGCTGCCTGGGCTTCACCATGGTTTGGATAAGGCGAAGTTCCCGATCTTAACAATTGGCCCGCAACATGGTTGCCTGCTCTGGTATTTGGTACCTGTTCAACGATCTTTATGATTCGCACCGAATACTCGAGCAGCCTTTCTTCCAGGTCATAAGTCTGTTTCTTCATCTTTTCACATTCAACATTCGATGTTGGACGTTCGATGTTCGATGTTCATTAGTCCATCCGGTGCAAAAATAACTTAGCGCTTATAGGATCAAGGTGTGTCTATCGTTCGACTCCGGACGTTTTTAAAGCCCACTCGAAGCATGGAATCGGCTACTCTTTTACTGCGCGTGCGATTATTAACTTGGGCATCATAAACCCCTTTGAGTAGGTAATAGAACTCTCCGAGAACCCAGCTTCTTGAAACATAGCTTGCATTTCCTTTCCCATATAAAGTTTGATTCCATATTTATTGATATGTTTCGTATGATCCTTGCCGTCATCTGCGTTCCAGCCCAAACTGACAACTAACCGCCCTCCAGGACGTAATACTCGATGAATCTCCCTTAACGACTCAAGGGGTTCTGGCCAGAACATGAAGGTCGCGATTGCTGCGGCTGCGCTGAACTTTTCGTCTTCCCATGGGAGTTCTGATGCTTCACCTTGCCGAAATTCTGCCGTGCCCTCATCGACACGTTTTCGGTTATATTGAGTTGCCAACTTGACCATATCTTCAGAGTGATCCAAACCTGTGATGCTGCCTGCTGTTGAGGCATGTTTTTTCATAAAAAGTCCTGAACCACACCCGAGTTCAAGATAAGTATCTTCAGGCTGAAGGTTCAGTGCGGCGGCCACATTCATGTATATGTTTCTATGTGCTATGGCCATAATTCGGGCGCTAATCCTGCCCCAAAATCCTATGGGCATTGCAGCTTGTGAGAGCTTTTGTTTTGATTTATTCATACGTCAACCATAATATGGAATTATTTCTTGTTTTCGTATATCTATACTCGTTGGCTTAGAATCGTGCGGTTAACGTTATCCCAAAGGTCTGGGGATCACCGGCCCGTCCAAAATAACCACCAAGTTCTGCTATTTCAAATGCCCGCGTTACATATTCCTCATCAAAAAGGTTCTTTGCCCAGAGATATATCTCGAAACCTTCCTTTTCATAACCCAGACGGGCATTATCGGGATAGGGAGGAGCCTCACAGCTCCCCCCTCCCACACCACGCAGCGTACGGGTCCGTACTGCGCGGTTCGGCTGATCAGGCAGAATCAGACCCAGGGGAACAAAG
>JAJSZR010000201.1 GCA_030262715.1 Deltaproteobacteria bacterium | reverse complement strand
TAGCCGGCGATACGCTTATAGGATTTTGCCCCCCGAAGCCGGTCAGCGAGAAAGGCATGGTCGAGTCTCTGGCGGCGCGATGAAAAGCGGTTGATGGTGGTCATTTGTTGAGTGTTTTGATTCATCTTACAGGCCAGGGATCTCTATCATGAATCAGAGAGATGTCTTGTATAGTAAATCCGCTTGTGAATGATCGTTGTTCACACTGGGACAATTTTTTTCTTCAGCAAATTGGGCACCCTTTGGTTCATAGAGAAAAACCTGCACATCAGCCAAGTCCTGAAAGGCCTCTTCGATTTTCGCCCGGACATCCGTCCAGCATAAACCGCCAAGACCACAGCCTAGAGGAGGGATAGCAATGGAATGGATGCCTCTTTTACGCACATCTTCAACCAGAGCCTGAAGGCCTGCCTGAATGTCCTCCATCCGGCTCTTGTTTTTCCAATGTCGTTTTGTTGGAAAGTTGACCACATAGCGTGGGTTGTAAAGCCGGTTGAGATCATAAATGAACATCTTTCCCGGCTGCAGTTTCTTTCTGTCGCACACTGCCTTGTAGCTTTTGAAATTATTAGGAAAGGCTTTCTTGAACTGGAGGGCGAGCCCACGGCCCATAACCCCGACACAGTTGACGGTGTTTACCAAGGCCTCGGCATTGGCTCGTAGGATATCACCTTGTTTCAGTTCAATCATGAGGTATTTCATTCATGGGCAATAGCAGCATGCCCTTACGATTGCCACAATGATACGATGTCAATCAAGTACCAGTCAAGTACGATAATGAAAGATAAACTATTGATATTAAAAAAATTACATCTTCATTAGGTGCCGAAATCCCGGTCCCAGTCAAGTACCCGTCAAGTAACCTCTCGACCTCCCCCGCTTGAGTACAGCCAAGACGTAAAAGCGTAAAGAACTAAAAAAAGAAAAGGCTTTGCACCTTTGCACCTTGGCGAGCATACTATCCCAGTCTCTGGCTCTTGACGAGTTCACGTAGTACCCTTGCAGCACTGGCCTCTTCCGGCCGCAGTTCTTCGATGCGCTTGGCCAGGTGGTCTGCCAGCTCCACGGCCAAGTCACGCTGGGTCATATCGCCGTAGTAATTCGGGATATTCATGGTCAGATGGACCTGTACTTCATTGCCGTTAATGTCTCTGGTAAGTTCCATGATAGCATAGAGCACGGCCCGCAGTACCGACTGATACAGTTCCAAGCTGTTCAATCTGATCGCTGAGCTTGATCGACAAAGCATTTGGTTGCAGATCGCAAGCATCTTTGACTGTTTTCATGGGATTATAACTCCATCAGCGTGCAGTTTTCTTCTCTTCAATGATCGGCAGTCTCACCGGCGCTGCCGCTTTTGACCCACTCGTCGATTTCTTCTTTCTTGAATTTCCAGAGGCGGCCGACCTTGTGGGCAGGCATGTGCTTTTCGCTTATCCACTTGTAGGTGGTATCGCGCTTGATGCCAAGATATTCCGCTATTTCATCGACAGAGAGCCACCGGTCTTCCATACTTTGACACCTTGCGTGTTGATTACAGAGAATCTGGTTTAATCAGGTTTTATCTGGATGGAGAAGTATAGATATGTATCTAAGGGAAAAGCAAGGTGGTGTCAAATGATTCTGAGGAAATTCTGGAATTCCGATATAAGGATGAAGCAAAGGACTATTGTGTTCAAGAAAATCTAAGCTACTCCTGTCAGGAATTTTCAGCTACAGGTGCACCGATATATTTGGCATAGATCTGATCTCGGTTGATATTGAGTTCTTTTTCGGTATCGCGAACAGCGACATTGGATCTGGGGGATGCGGATTTGGGGGAGTTAGTTTTGATACCAAGTTGGTAGTACCCTAAATAACAAATCAAACCCTTGGCCCTGCCTTTCTTGTGCAAATCATCAGGATCAACCGAAAGCATGCGACAAACTTCATTCACTATACGGCATAGCCTGAGTTTATTACGATCAACATAAAATCCAAAAATAATTTTTTCTCAAATTGAAAAATGGCCTATCATGGAAATATGTGCTATTAAACCTTTAAGTAGATGCATAACTCCGATTCGTCTTTCATATAGCCGTAAAATATAACAATCAACTTGGTCGGCAATTCATGTGGATGATATTTTCTGTCTGTGTGGGTCTGTGGCCGGCAAATCATCCAATCCATGAAGACATGAAACGCAAGCTGCGGAGTCTATAATGCACATCATCCTTGGCTACGAACTGGACACGGGCAGCTATCCGGATGCCCTGGGAAATGATGAAGCCCGGCAGGGAGTTGTGGTCCTTGGGCCTGCCGGCCTGGTGGGTGTTTTAGAGACCCGCCTGGGACTCACACGCATCCAGACTCACCAGGCAATCCGCATTGGCCAGTATCTGAAACGATTGAAAGAGGCCGACAATAATGAGCGGTTCTATTCAAAGTCAATTCGTGTAGATGCCTGGTCAACAGCCAAGCAAGTGCTTGCCTGGAGGGATGAGCTCGTTCTGGCAGGATGGAAGGGAGATGTCCCCGGACAGATAAGCAATCGGCTCCAGGATTTAGCCCATGTGGAGAAGCTGATTCATCTGGAGTTTGCGCCAGGGCTCGGAGACCGCTTGCAGCTCATAATGAGCTTTCTCAACGATCCACACAGGCTGGACATTGAGGAAATCCGGATCGTGGAACCCCTTGCTTCCTGGCCTCCTTGCTGGAGAAATCTTCTTGACGCCCTCTGCCGTTCCGGCATTCGGCTGCACTTGCTCGAAGAAACGCCTTCTCCCAAGGACACGGATCTGGGCAGGCTTCAGAAGGCCCTTATTGACGGGCGGAAGCTTTCTCAGAAAGACTTTCAGGGAGACGGCAGCCTCTGCCTTATCAGCGGGTCCAGTGAATGGGAACTTGGTCAAACACTGGCATCCTGGCTCCAGGCTTATCCCCAAGAGCATTCAAAGGTCCTTATGATCCGGGGAAAAGGAAGTCCAGTTCTGGACGATACTCTGAATGCCCACAACCTGCCGAAGCTTGGTTATCAATCCCGCTCTCCATGGCGCACTGCGTTGCAGGTACTTCCCTTGATCCTGTCAAATCACTGGG
>JAJSZR010000200.1 GCA_030262715.1 Deltaproteobacteria bacterium | reverse complement strand
ATGGGTTGCCTCAAAAAGGGCGTAGCCATCACCTATATTCGCACCGGGCGCCATGCCAAGTCCTCCTACCTGGGCCGCACAGGCATCGGAAATGTAATCGCCGTTCAGGTTCGGCAGGGCCAGCACACTGTATTCCCTGGGCCTCAGAAGGATTTGCTGGAACATGGCATCTGCAATGCGGTCCTTTATAACGATTCTGCCCTCTGGCTGTCTGCCATTGTAGTTATCCCATAGCTCCTGTTCCGTGATCGTCATCTCCGGAAACTCTGTTTTTGCCAGCTCATAGCCCCAGTTTTTAAAAGCCCCTTCAGTATACTTCATGATATTACCCTTGTGGACCAGGGTAACGCTGGACTTACCCATATCAATGGCATGACGTATGGCCTTTCTGACCAGACGCTGGGTCCCGAAACGACTGATGGGCTTTATTCCGATACCTGAATCGGGCCTGATGTCCTGCCCCATTTCATCCGTTAAAAAACGGATTACTTTCCTGGCATCTTTGCTCCCCTCCGGCCACTCTATTCCTGCATACACGTCCTCAGTATTTTCTCGGAAGATGATCATGTCCATGTCTTGAGGCCTCTTAACCGGGCTTGGAGTCCCCTTGAAGTAACGGACAGGCCTCACGCAGGCATATAGATCCAGCTCTTGTCTCAAGGTAACATTAAGGCTTCTTATACCTTCACCCACCGGGGTTGTGAGAGGTCCTTTGATTGCGACTACGTGTCCCTTGATGGCTTTCAGGGTCTCAGGCGGCAACCATTTCCCGGTCTGCTGAAAGGCCTTTTCACCCGCAAGGATCTCCTTCCACGAGATTTTTTTCTTTCCTCCGTAGGCCTTTTCCACTGCAGCGTCCAATACGTACCTGGTTGCCTTCCAGATGTCAGGGCCTATACCATCACCTTCAATGCAGGGAATTATTGGCAAATCTGGTACAGAAATGGTGCCGTCGGCTTCAAGTATAATTTTCTTAGGAATGTTACCCACAGGAAGTTCTCCTCTCGTCCAGACCATACTGCACTATACCAAGCATAATCTTGGATCACCTGTTGAAGAAGGCGTCGTTTATACTGCCTCAATATAAAGGCGTGTAAAGCTATACTAAAAAAATGACACCGTCAACGCGATATCTGCCCATTCCGGCAGCAAATCCTTTTGTTTGAGAGCGTGATTGTACAGAACAACCGTTCCGGGGATGCCCGCCTCAACGCGCTTGCCAAATGACCCGACGGTGAACTTGACTTCACGCAGATCGGCTCGCCTTTTATGAAAGCTCTCGTGTTGTTGAAGAAACGGGCGATTTCCTCGTTTGTCATCCATTGTTCCCTTCTTTTTTCTTTGGGGAGTCCATGTCACGTTCATCTTGTAGGATGACCGAATCATCATCCAAACCATGACGTAAAATGTCGAGACGAGGTGACGCAGAAACCAAGTATTCCGCTGATACGTGTGCAAGGCGAAATGGGAAAAGACTTGTGCTGTCGAGCAGGTCTTTGATCGCGGCAGAGCCATTGAAGCGCGCGTGCAGAGATGCCTCAATAAGCCAGGAGATGAGTCTGGGATCATTTATGGAGCATGTGAGACCCTGACCGTAGATACCCTTTCCGGATGTTTCGCTTAGAACGCCCCAATCGACGAAGGATCTTATAACACGGCGTGCCGCTCTTGAGACTGTCTCTCGCTCTCCATATTGCTCGCGGACACGCCGCTGGACGTGTGCGGCCGCGGCCGTCCCCTGGAGACGCAGAAGCCGCCCGGTGTTGGCAGCCACTGCTGCCCAAAAAGGATAGACGGCCATAGCCATGCCCCAGTGGACGGCGATCTGGTCTTTGCGTGGGAGCTTTTTGAGCAGTTCAAGGCCATTGCTACATAGCGCTCCCAATCCGCGTGGCACATTGAGCCAGATCTTCATCAGGATGGTAATGGCCTTTTCTTTGTTGCCGCGCATAGCATGCCCGCCGACCGAGACCTTATCCTGCAACAGTTCCTGCAACGAAGCGTTGACCGCCTCCTTGTCGTTTCCAGCCAGCACTAGGTTTGCGGTCTGCTGGAGCCACTCAAGACGGATGCGCTGGCTGAAACCGACCTGTTTCTGGCGGTTGTTCATGCCTCCCTCCATTCAATCTGAATCAGAGGGACAACCAACTCTTCGATAGAGATTCCGCCGTGGCCAACGATGGTTTCTCCTGCGCGGATGAAGGCCCTTCGAGGCGGAGCCAGCAAGGCACAATAGTCATCCGGCAGACCAAACGACGGCCATTCTATTGCTTCCGGAAAGCGTTCCTTGACCGCTGATCGCAAAAAATTGTCCGAATACACGCGAACGCGTTCGCCTCGTATATCTGCGACCGCACCTTCAGACGGCCGCCCACATCCTTTTGCCTCGACATTGCCATGATCGGAGCTCAAAAAAATCTGGAAGCCTTGATCAAGAAGAATGTCTATAAGGTCGGACATGAACCCCTGCATAGCCCACTGGCGCACCTGGTTGTGCATGCCGGCGGCACCCAGTTCCATGCCGTGCATAATCTTGTCGACCTTGTCGATTACGAGCCCCGCAACACGTATCTTCGGGTACGACAACAACTCTCGGACCTTGTCGATGTTACTGTCCCCAAGCCCCTTCGCGTAAGTTACTGCGTGCCCTGTTAATCCCTGATCCGCCCAGAACTGAGTCCACAGATATTGCTCCTTATTCGTGGTATTGATACTCGCGGGGAAGTAAATCGGCGGCTTACCGGCAAAGGCAGCCTGCCGGGACACCGATGTGATGGTTGGTATCCATGCAAATACAGCGCTTTCGCGGAAACACAATTCTTGTCGTTGAGATTGCAGTACGTCACGTAAGACGATCCACTGGTCCAGAGCCAAACCATCCACCAGCAAAAACGCGACTTTCTGTTCGCGTGAGTCGCTGACTTTCCTGGTCAATGCCCTCGGGATGTGATGAAGCATTGCCGGTGGCACGGGAGGCTGGTTATGCAGACCGGCAAACCGGTCCTGAACCCACGTGAGGAATGCCGGATCAACTGATAAGCGAAGTGACTCGATACGTTCCCTTACATCACTCGACAATCCACTGCCCAGCTCGTGTTCGAG
>JAJSZR010000199.1 GCA_030262715.1 Deltaproteobacteria bacterium | reverse complement strand
GAAGCGAGAAACCGCGCCGCGCCGGCGCCCTACGAGGGAAAATCAAAATAGCCGATGATTTTGACAAACTACCGAGCGATATTGCCGAAGCCTTCGGGATGGTGGATTAATGAACCTCTTGCTTGATACACATGTTCTTTTGTGGTGGCTTGATGATCAGCCGACTCTTTCCGCGAAAGCAAAGGCTGCAATTGCCGATGGGAAAAACCTGGTTTTTGTCAGTGCTGTCGTCATTTGGGAAATAAGGATCAAGCAGGCATTGGGAAAACTGGAAATTCCTAGTGATTTTCGGGAGGTATTAGATGATCAGTCCTTTGAGATGTTGGATATCACTGTTGAACACGCGCATACAGTCGGAGACCTTGCGGCACATCACCGGGACCCGTTTGACAGAATGCTTGTAGCACAGGCAAAGATGGAAGGTCTTACGCTTGTGACACGTGATATTCTTCTGAAGAAATACAAAATCCCGCTTATCGAGGCATAGGGCCTCCGGAATCAGGAAGAAGGAAATCCTCAAATATTGCAATAAGGACGTGGCCATTACCAGGGATTTATTCCTTTATGGATACAATAAAGGCTATTTGCTTTATAACTTGAGAGTCCAAAGTTCTCTCGTCATGCCGGTCCCGGATCGGAGTCCGGCATGACGGATCCGGCATCCAGATCGCGGAACGTTTTGAAAAGACACTGGATTCCGGCTTTCGCCGGAATGACGCAATCAGTTTTTCATTTCTTATAATTTCAAACTCTTAAAGGAGCTTTAGACTGTCCAGTTTATAAGAACAAAGCAAGGAAGGTAGTCAGGTTATCATAAAACCAGTTCGGCGCTGGCCTCCCGGGCCTTTTTCTCATTCACCCAAGAGAGTAGAAGAATGCCAAGGATGAAGAAAAAGATAAGGGAGAGGATTGAATTCCGTGACGAGCCGGTCCAGTGGCGGATAATGGCAAAGATAAATGGCCCCCAGACTGCTGAGAACTTGTTGACCACTGAGTAGAAGCCAAAGAATTCGGCTGAGGCGCCTTCGGGAATAATTGAGGCGTAGAAGGAGCGGCTGATGGCCTGCGATCCGCCGAGCACAAGGCCGATAATCCCGCCAAGCACGAAGTATTCTATTGCTGAATGAATGAAATAGGCATAGAATACTGCTCCGCTCCATCCTATAAGAGTGACAATCACGGCCCGTTTGGCGCCGATCCGCTTGGAAATCCATGCTAAGAGCAGTGCCCCGAGAAAGGCTACGGCCTGCACAAGCAGCAGTGTCATCATAAGCACCGTGGTGGAAAGATGAAGCTCCTGTTTTCCATATATGGTAGCCATCTGGATGACGGTCTGTATCCCTTCATTATAAACAAGAAAGGCCGCAAGAAACAGGACGAGGTGACGGAGCCGGCGTAACTTGCGCATTGTCTTCCAGACCCGCGAAACACCCAGGGAGATATAACCCAGGACCAATGGGGCACGCCGGAAGCCTTCAGGTAGGACCTGTGTCATGCGTGGTTCCCGGAGGAAAGAGACAGTCACCAGGGCAAAGCCGCCCCACCACAGGGCGGCGGTCAGCATCCCCAGGCGGGCCGCCTCGGCCTCTGAAAGACCGATCTTTTCATGTCCTGCCAGGAGACACAGAGAGAAAGCAAAATGTAGTCCGCCTCCCACATATCCATAGGCAAAGCCCTTGCTGGAGATCCGGTCCGTCTCCCCTTCCGGGGCGATCTGGGGAAGGAAGGCATCATAGAAAACATTGGCTCCGACAAATCCGATCTGGGAGATGACAAACAGGATCATGGTCAACCACACGTCCCCAGCTTTACTAAATGAGAGCAAGGCCGCGCTCACGACTCCCAGATAACAGAATGAGTATAGAAAGCGTTTTTTTGTGCAACAGAAGTCGGCAATGGCTCCGAGTGTCGGGGCTGCCAAAAAGACGAGGAATGCCGCTGCTGAAACCATGAATCCCCACAGGGTCTCGGCAGCGTAAAGAGTGCCTTTAATTTCCAATCCATCAGGAGGGATCACCACGCCTGCGAAGTAAATGGGCAGGATGGCCACTGCCAAGGTAGTGACATAGGCGGAATTCGCCCAGTCATACATGGCCCAGCCAAAGATGACCCGGCGGTCTCCCCTGATAGGTGTATCCGCTATGTCTTCATATGATTGCCGCATGCTTCCGGTTCCTTACCATGAATGGTTACCTATTAAAGTGTAACATGGGAGACGCATCACATGTAACATGTATTTGTGACTTGCCGCGTTTTTTAAACATGAGTAGTTTGTGCAGAGGTGGTTATCCCTATGCATGCAAGGACCTATCTATTGGTGGGGGCCCTTACCAGAGACCTCACCGAAGAGGGCTTTCGTTATGGCGGCACGGTAGCTTATGCCGGACTCACCGCCATTGCTTTAGGATACAAGGTTACAGTACTTACTACGTGCGCGCCGGACGAGACCGTGCGCAAACTCCTTCCAGGGGCAACCATTCATATCCTCGATTCCCCGACGACTACTACCTTTCGCAACCGGGATACCCCATCCGGCAGGATCCAGCGGCTCCTTGCCACTGCCCGTCACATCCAACCGAATATGATCTCACAGGCTTTTTATTCTGCAGACATCATTCACATCGCCCCGGTGGCTGATGAATGTTCTCGGGAACTCCTGGAGGTTTTTCCCAGAGGAAGACTTGTGGCCACCCTGCAGGGGTGGTTCAGGACCTGGGACAGCAGCGGCATGGTTTCCCTTCAAAAGGTGTCCCCAGAGAAACTGGCTGGTTTTTACGCTGTGGTCTTGAGTCTTGAGGACTTGGATGGCGATTTGGCCTATGCACGGGCCCTGGCTGGTATAGTGCCAATTTTTGTGGTAACCGGGGGCCACCTGGGTACGAGGCTCTTCCGGCAGGGCAGCGAACGTATCTTCCCGGCACCCGAGGCGCAGGAGAAAGACCCCTGTGGGGCTGGAGATATCTTTGCCGCCGCTTTTTTTTCTGCCCTTGATCAGGGCAATTCCCCAGGGGCTGCAGTCAGGTTTGCGAACCGACTGGCCGCATTCTCAGTGACCCGCCTGGGGCTTGCTTCTGTGCCTATGGCTTCAGAGATAAGAGAGGCCGGG
>JAJSZR010000198.1 GCA_030262715.1 Deltaproteobacteria bacterium | reverse complement strand
CAAGGCAAGAGAACTCCTTACCAACGCACCGGGGATTAAGGTGATCGATGATCCTTTTAAGAATGCCTATCCACTTGCCCTGGATGCCGAAGGACAGGATCTGACTCTTGTCGGTAGAATACGGGAGGATATCTCCCAGGCCAACGGACTTGATTTCTGGGTGGTGGCTGACAATATCAGGAAAGGGGCGGCCACAAATGCCGTTCAGATAGCAGAGGTCCTAGTGGAGAAATATCTGTAACCGTTCAGGGTTGAAAAGGGTTCAGCGTTCAGGGTTACCTTTGTCCCGCTGTATTCGCTGAATATCGGCTAAGAGACTGGGTTCAAAACCAACTGAACCTTTGAACCGGGAACCATTGAACCTGTAAAACTGAAAGGAGGTATGTCATGACGGAAAAAGCAGGTCACTATTCTGCGGATTTTGAGAAGGCATTGCAAGTAGGACGTCCGCCCAATGTAGTTAAGCTTTTCCCTAACTCAAAGGCCCTGCTGGTAAGCGGTAAGGTCATTGACAGGGCGATGCGGGCCAAAGGCAAGGCCATGACTATTGCAGCTAATGGCAGAAACTATCTTGTCATTCGTGGCGTTTTGGCTGCCGCGCAGAGGACCAACGCGGCCATATTAATAGAGATAGCCAAATCAGAAGGCGGCGCGACTCCCTATTGTGCGATTAATTACTGGAACATAGCCAGGCAGGTGGATCAGGTCTGCAATGAACTTGGAGTCACTATACCGGTAGCAATTCATGCTGACCACTATGGCATCAAGAAAGAAGAAGATGTCGGACCGGCAAAGGTAGAGATCCCCACCCTGTTTGAGGCCGGCATGACCTCCATAGCAATTGATGCATCACATCTCCCGGATGACAAGAATCTCCTTGCAAATCTGCAACTTGCCCCTTATGTCCCCAAATGGGCCGGTCTGGAGACAGAGGTGGGAGAGATAAAAGGAAAAGAAGGGCTTTCAACAATTGATGAGGCCTTGTTCCTGATACAGGGTCTTAACGCCCACGATATCTTCCCGGACTGGATAGCCCTTAATAATGGCTCCACCCATGGTATTGAGGCGAGTGACCTGGGGATACAGGTAAAATTGACCGGAGAGATCCACGAGGCATTGGCCAAATACAAGGTCTCCGGGGCCCAGCACGGCACGTCCGGTAATAACTCCGACAGGCTGCGGGAGATCGTCTCAAAGACCAATACTACCAAGGCCAACGTGGCCACTGCCCTTCAAATGATCTCCTGGGGTCTTGAAGTAAACGATTACGGCAATGCTGCAACAGACGAAGACGGGAATTTCATCAAGGTCACAGGAGAAGGGGTAACAGAGGAACTGTGGGCGGAGATGACAGCCGATGCCCAATCCAAGGGCCTGAAGGGAGGAAATTATAAAAAATTGAACCTTCCTTTTGAGAACAAGATACTTGGGCTATCCGGGGATATAAGGGAGAGGATGGCCAAACGGGTAGAAGATTTTGTCTATAACATGCTGGTCAATGTCTTTAATGCCCAGGATACCGCACCCTTGGCCATAGATGCCATACTGACCGCAGGGTCCTATGACCTCGGTCCCAAGACTGATCGGCAGGAGGATCCCTTAGAGTGGACTGAGAGCAAGATCATTGAACGGGCAGGCACAATCAATCAATAATGAGCTACTTGCAAAGTCTTGAATTTTGCAAGTGGCTCTAGCGATAATGGAAAAGGGACGGCTTCGAAGATTAACGTCTGATGCGAATCACCGGAGGACAGGCCAAGGGGCGGCGTTTGATAGGGCCCAAAGGCCGCTGTCTGCGTCCTACATCAGATCTTATACGGGAGGCACTATTTCAGATCCTGGCTGTCCGCTCGGAATTCCCATGGGAATCGTGCATTGTTCTCGATCTTTTTGCCGGTACCGGGGCGTTAGGGATTGAAGCCCTTTCCAGGGCGGTAAGGGAGGTTATCTTTGTAGATCATCACAAATCGTCCCTTGATCTCATCAGGCGAAACCTCAGTTTATGTGGTTTCAGTGAGCGTGCGAAAGTTGTCCGGGCTGATATCAGGACCGGTTCAAAATCACTTGGTCTAGTTCTCAAACATGGGCCCTTTAATTTGATATTTGCCGATCCTCCATATTCCCAGGGCCTTGGTAAAAAGGCCCTGGAATGGGTAGCTGGGACTCGCGCTTTGGCCTCTGGGGGATGGATGGCTGTTGAAGAGTTTAAGGGAGAAAAGCTTCCTCAAAGGTTTATTCCCAGCCCAAAGATAGAGGAGAGAGAACATAGAGAAAGATCATACCTTCAACTTGTGGACAGCCGAATATACGGTCAAACTGAACTCTGGTTTTATAAAGAGGCGAGTAATAATCTGAGCTTATAATGGATACCAATAAGAAACGAATAGCAGTTTATCCAGGCACCTTTGATCCGGTGACCAATGGCCATTTGGATCTTGTTGACCGAGCACTAAAGCTATTTGACAGGGTGGTGATCGCCATAGGTACCAATCCTGTTAAAGAAAGCCTGTTTACCCTGGGAGAGCGTCTGGAAATGGTTCGTGAGACAATGGAAACAAACGGAAGGGTAGAAATAACCAGTTTTGATGGGCTCTTGGTGGATCTTGCCGCCAGGTATGGAGCATGTGCCATACTGAGAGGATTAAGGGCTGTTTCGGACTTTGATTACGAGCTCCAGCGGGCCTTAATGAACCGCAAGCTGTCCCGTAACATAGAGACTGTATTTTTGATGACCGGGTTCCGCTGGATTTATATAAGCTCCACTATAGTCAAGGAGGCCGCTCGTTTCGGCGGCAGTCTTGAGGGGCTTGTCCCGCCGTTAGTGGAAGAGCGTTTAAGAAAGGCGTTTAGGTGAGGTGAACGATGACTTGCCATTAGCGCCATTGCCCATGGAGACTTCCGTATTTCATACTACCCAGCCTGATCCAGGATACTCAACGTAATTCAAGACACTTTGGGACGGCCGATTCTCAGCAAATTTTGACATCTTTGCCCTTATAGAGTAATTTTTCCCCAAAAACATGATACTTGTCGGCTGGTTTTCTGAATCGCTCAAAAAGCGATTTCCTATCACCCATTGGGTAAAATACATACTGAATTTTAGTTTCGAGC
>JAJSZR010000197.1 GCA_030262715.1 Deltaproteobacteria bacterium | reverse complement strand
ATCTTAGCCAATTCAAGTATACTAAATTGGAGCTGCTTTTTCAATTATTTTTGCTATTTTTTCAGTATGTTGAATGTCTTCTCGATCGTTTTTTCAACTGCGAAACTTCAGGCTGTAATTTCTCAAAAAAATAGGGCGTATTTGTTTCTCATAAGTACAGATGAGATACGAAGCCAAGAAAAGCAGACACGGAAAGAGCTATCCAGAGTCATGCAGGGCAAACTGTGTGATGAGGGAGCAGCCGCCGTCGCCCTGCGGGCTGTCAATGGCCATTCTCGCTCAAGAGCAGAGATCATACACTGAAACCCTTTCTGGTCCATGTCTCCTTCTCGAAACCGTCGAGAAAAAGCAGCCATGGCTTTTAGTCCTTTACTGTAACGTTTTTTCTTCATTAAATTTCCCTTGAAGCAGTCTGTTTTCTACCTTAACATGCTGTCTCATTTTCGGGATCCACTATAGTTTGACAGATAAAATAAAAACTGTTACGTAAGGCAAAATATAAGTGTTAGTGGTTCTCTATAACTATAACAGATCAATCAAGAAATGCTTAATAGTGTCCGATAGTATCTTTATGAAGGAGAGAAAAGAATTTGAATAGAGAAAGCCGTGATGAAAAATCAAATGCTAAGGGGAAAACTTCTTTCAGGATTGAAGAGGATTGGTTTTCCTTTGTAGTAGGTATTATTTTGGCATTAATGGTTTTATTTGGATTGATTAAGCACGTTCCGTGGTAAAAGCACGGGATCTTAAAGAATAGAAATGCCGAAAATCCCACCTGATAAATATTCTGGATGGATAGATTATTTTAAGGCCCTGATACCCGGGGTATTATTATGCGTCAGTTTGGGGTTTGTGGCCTGGTATCTGGAAGGAGTCGTTTATGGAAAATGGGGTAAGAATATTCCCTTAAACTACGTCATTATTGCGATTGCTTTAGGAATTTTAGCACGAAACATTTTTCGACTTGGTGAACGTTTTAATGAAGGTGTGGGTTTTTCTACTAAGGTTTTTTTGTACATCGGCGTTATTCTGATTGGCTCCAGGCTTAACATGCTGCAAATCCTCAAAGTAGGTAGCGGTGCCTTGGTGATGGTGAGTATTTCAATTACAGGCATGATACTTGGTGCCGGATATATTTCCAATAAATACCGGTTAGGTCACAGAGTGGGTAATTTGGTGGGCACTGGAATTGGTGTCTGCGGTGTTTCAGCGATTATTGCTACCGCTCCGGCCATCAAGGCAACTCACAAAGAAATGCTGATCGCCATCGGTGCTTCTCTGCTCACGGATGTGATGTGTCTCGTAAGTATTCCATTGCTCGGCCATTATCTGGGTTGGAATGATACCTTTGTGGGATACCTGTCTGGAGTGACACCCTCGAATACCGCTCAATGCGTTGCTACTGGCTTCGCGTTCAGTGATACTGCTGGTACAGTAGCTACGATTACCAAATCAACGAGAAATGCTCTTATGCCCGTAGTCATTATGGCCCTGGTTTATTATTACACCAAGAAGGGTCTGCCTGTTGGCGAAAAGCTACGGATTGGTCTTCTATGGAGCAAATTACCCAAATTCGTATTGGGTCTCTTGGTCCTTTCAGTCATAGCATCTTTCAACCTGTTTACGCCGGAAATGGTAACCGCTATGAAGCACATGTATAAATGGCTTTTCGCTTTTTGCTTTGTGGGAATTGGTGCGGGTGTGGATTTCAGCCAATTTCAAAGACGAGATTTGGCCCCGATCATTTCCGGCTTTCTGTTGACTTTTGTCCTTTTTGGCTATGCCTATGTCTTCGCAGGTTATGTGCTTGGAGCAAAATAGATAAAACCGGAAGTAAGCCAGGTGATCCGTCCTTAATATTACAAGAAAAAAGTCAACAAAATTCTCATTGAGCCAGCCCTTATGCCCCTAGCCTCTTATAGCATTTTACGCAGCATTGAGGCATTTCTGACAGGATTTGATCGGGTTTTTTGACTGCTTCAGGGTCAAAGAGTGCCCTAAATCCGGTATATTCCTTTTTATTCCAGATCTGCGTTAAGCTTTCGTTGCCTATATTGCCAAAAGACATGGCTCTTAATGGGAAGGATTGATCTTTGAAGACGCAATGGCGAGGTTTATCATCACCGAGTTCGCGGTTTTCACACAGAACCGGATTAGTCAGAACGCATGGAACGACTTCGCCTTCAACATTGATGACACACGCACGGCGGACATTTTCACGTCAGCATAGAGAGTCGTCGTCAAAGCCAGGTCCGTGATAGTCAAAGATGATGTTTTCAAGGGTTGCTTTATGCCTGATCTCATCCAGTGTGTCACGATAATAGTCTGTGCGCACTGTATCGTTAAAAATCGCTTCTGCGGAAAGTTTTGGATCAACGATCAAGGCCTGGTTGCTGGCCACTATCTGTTCCGCCCCAATCCTTTTAGCAAGGGAGAGAATCTCTTTGAGTTCATGAAAGTTGGATTTGAGCATTAGATAGGCAAGATGCACCCCAGGGCCCCGAGTTTTCTTTTCAGCCTTAATTTTGCCAAGTGTTTCTAGGTGAGAAATGACTTTGTTGAAATCGGTTCCTTTGCGGATACGGTTATGGGTTTCGGCATTGGTGCCTGCAAGGCTGATACCGATGATGTCTAAATTCAAGTCAACCAACGTTCGAATCGTATCTTCCTCAAAAAGCATACCGTTTGTGGTAAACCCGACGCGTTTTCCATTATCCTTACAAATTCGTAGCATTTCAAAGAGGTCGTTATTAAGAAGGGGCTCCCCCCACCCCTGTAAGTAAACCAGGTCCGTATATCTGAGAAAGGGAACCAATTTACAAAAAAGCTCTATTGGCATGTGTCTATTTGCCCAACTCTGTCTCATAACGTTATTTGGACAATAGATACAGGACCCGTTGCAGTGGGTTGTTACCTCAACCTGGACCCAGTCCAAAGTCGGGCTGCCGATCTTATCGAGTTGCCTTCGGATCCATGCCAACATTTTTAATACGTTGTTCAGGAATAAGATTTTTGAAACAAATATCAGGTTGTTGTAGCTTTTATGTTTCTGTTGGGTTCAGATAAATGCGCAGGGCAAACATCCTTATGCCCGGTCATTTCAACCGTGGCGTCCTTAATGCTCCCTAATGCTCACTTGCAACCCAAAAATCCTTTTCGAAGATCTATATTTGTATCATCTTAACGAATCGGCATAAACCGGATCAATATTGAATTGTTTTGAATAATGCTTTGATTTCTGAG
>JAJSZR010000196.1 GCA_030262715.1 Deltaproteobacteria bacterium | reverse complement strand
CATTATCGCACTATGGATATATCAAACGTAACCCGCTGAGCCTGTATCACAGCCAGAGACGGGGCGGAAAAGGTATCACCGGTCTATCCAAAAAGCAGGAAGATTTTGTTGTGGATCTATTTGTGGCCTCCACCCATGATTATTTCCTTTGCTTCAGCAATCTGGGGAGGCTTTACTGGCTGAAGGTCTATGAGATTCCACAGGCATCCAGGATGAGTCGTGGCAAAGCCCTGGTAAATCTTTTGCCACTTGACAGGGATGCCGATGAGCATATTGCCGCCGTAGTGCCGGTACGTATCTTTGAACCGGATCGTTTTGTAATTATGGCAACAAAGAACGGAGTGGTCAAAAAGACCTCGCTTGAGGCATTTTCAAGGCCGAGGCCGACAGGTATAATTGCGGCCACAGTATGCGAGGGAGACGAACTCATAGCCGCTGCCATTACTGATGGAAAGGCTGATATCTTTCTTGGCACGAGGCATGGACACAGTATTCGGTTTCCGGAAAGCAACGTAAGACCCATGGGCCGTACCGCGGCAGGTGTGCGTGGCATCAAGCTTACGAAAGGTGACCACGTAGTCGCCATGGTGGTAATCTCAGAAACCCAAAACACGCTGTTTACGGTCACTGAAAACGGATACGGAAAGCGTACTCAGGTGAGCGAATACCGTGTGCAGTCAAGGGGTGGAAAGGGGGTAATCAATATCAGGACCACAGAAAAGGTAGGCCATGTAGTAGGTGTGATCCTTGTAAATGGCCATGACGAGGTCATGCTGATTGGTGCCAGCGGGAATATCATTCGAATAGGCGTTCAGGACGTACGCACAATAGGCCGATCCACTCAAGGAGTGCGCCTGATACGGATCCAGAAAGAAGACCATCTGGCAGCAATGGCAAAGCTGGCTGAACAGGACGAGGAATGAAACGGATAGGAGTACTGGGGGCTGGGAGTTGGGGCACCACTCTTGCTGTACTTCTGGCCAACAAAAAAATTAAAACAGTACTCTGGGCCAGGAACCAGGAATTTGCGAAACAAATCCGCAAGAGCCGTGAAAATAAGTCATACCTCCCAGGAATAGAGTTGCCCGTAACACTGGAAATCACTTCTGATATTGCGAAAGCTGTCTTAAATAAAGAGGTCATTCTCTTTGTAGTACCATCACATGGGCTCAGAAAGGTTGCCAAACAGATAGCGATGGCCCTCAGCGATTTTACACAATCACCAAATTTACCTTATGCATTGGTCTCTGCCAGTAAGGGAATTGAAAACAGGACCTTGCTCACCATGACGGAGATCATGAAGGAGGTGCTTCCTTCAAGGCTGTCCGGCAGGTTAGCTGCCCTTTCCGGCCCAAGTTTTGCTCAAGAGGTGGCATCTTCCATCCCCACTGCTATCACGATGGCAGCCTCAGAACACAGGCTGTGTACCGGTCTCCAGGACCTTTTTACTACTGAGACCTTCAGGGTTTATACCAGTTTGGATCTTATGGGTGTTCAGTTGGGCGGAGCCTTAAAAAACGTCATGGCTATCGCCTCCGGTATATCAGACGGTATGGGATTTGGAACTAATACAAGAGCTGCCTTGATTACCAGGGGACTCGCAGAGATGTCTCGCCTGGGTATGAGGTTGGGTGCAAATCCTCTGACCTTTGCAGGGCTTGCCGGTCTTGGAGATCTTGTGCTCACCTGTACCGGAGACCTGAGCCGAAATCGCCAGGTTGGCCTGAAGCTGGGTCAGGGCCAGTCCATTGAGAACATACTGAAGGAAACGAGCATGATAGCAGAAGGTGTTAAGACTGCGAGTTCGGCCTATGCCATGGCTGAGAAGTACAAAGTCGACATGCCTATTACAAATCAAGTTTACAAGGTGCTGTACGAAGGTCTCGACCCTAAAGATGCAGTTAACGAGCTGCTTAAGCGGCCCCCACGTCAGGAACTTATGGATGTTCTGGTCTGAGGCCAGTGGGGGAAAAGTGCACATACCGTTCATTTATGGCCAGAAACGGCCTGGTCAACTTCCAAGTCCGCCATAAGGAAACTGACCTTCACATACAGGCTGACCTTAATCTTGAAGATGAAGTCTCAAAATGGGTCATAGAGGTCCGACTCTCTATCGAGGGTTATGCACGCAGCCATCCGGATTTTCTCGAAAGCTATACTCCCTTGCCTGAAGACCCTTTTGCCCCTTCCATAGCCAGGGATATGTTAGAAAGTTCTGCAACTGCCGGTGTTGGCCCAATGGCAACAGTGGCCGGAGCTATTGCCCAGTATATAGGCAAAAGATGTGTGGAGGTTACTTCAGGTGAGGTTATAGTTGAAAATGGTGGAGACGTATTCGTCCGGGTCCTTGAACCTATTACTTCAGCCATTTGGGCGGGCACTTCACCACTTAGCGGCAGAGTCGGCATTGCCATTGCTTCTGGCCGGATGCCTTTGGGAATATGCACCTCATCGGGTACAGTGGGTCACTCAAGGAGTTTTGGAAAGGCAGATGCAGTAACCGTAGTTTCTCAATCCGTATCTTTGGCAGATGCAACTGCAACATCTATAGGGAATATGGTAAGAACAGAAAGAGACATAGACTCAGGGCTCAGTGCCTTACGAGAAATTCCCGGGGTCCTGGGAGGAGTGATTATAAAGGGAACAAAACTTGGAATCTGGGGACAGATAGAGCTTGTGCCGTTAAATCTGTAAGGTAACCGTTCATGGGTTAAGAGGTTCAGGGTTCAGGGTTAAAAGGAGCTAGAAAAATGATGGAGTTAATAGTGCTTGGTTCTGGGACAGGCGTCCCTTCCATAAGGAGGGCCGGTCCTGCTAACTGCTTGAAGGTCGAAAGACAGACCCTGCTCATAGACAGTGCTGCAGGGACCTTAAGACAGTTGGTTAAGGCAGGCATAGCCTATGATACACTTGACATCTTGCTCTATACACACTTCCACCCGGACCACATAGGAGAGCTAGCACCCTTTATCTTTGCCACAAGGTATCCACCCGGATACAAGAGGAATTCTCCGGTGATGGTCCTGGCTGCTGAAGGGCTCAAGCAGTTTTATCAGTCCCTGATACAGGCATTTGGACAGTGGGTGGAACCTGAGCCCGGGAAAATCATTTTCGAAGAGATACCACTGGAGATGAAAGCAGCAATGCAGTTCCCTCCCCTCACAATACGAAGTGCACCCACTAAACATACTCCTAAAAGCCTGGCCTATCGAATCGAGACATCGGATGGCAGATCAGTGGTATTTTCAGGAGATACGGATTTCTGTGATGAACTGATAGAACTTGCTCAAGGCACCGACCTTCTGGTT
>JAJSZR010000195.1 GCA_030262715.1 Deltaproteobacteria bacterium | reverse complement strand
CTTGAACGTTTGTGGGAAGATGCAAGTAGCTCTGTTTTGAACGATATGCCCGCGGGGTATGTGCAGGTTCTTGAAGAATATCTCCACGCCCGTCTAAAGGTAGGTAGGTAGTGAATTGTTATATGAGGTCAGGCTCTACCGTAATATGAGAAAAGAACTTGAACACCAAATGCTGCGGGGCTATACTGCCTGCACACTGATAATCGGAGGACTCTGTCATGGCGAGAATCACTGTGGAAATCGATGATTCAAAAGCCGCAATCCTTAAGGAAAAAGCAGAAAAGTTCGATCTATTGCCTGATCAGTTCGTTACAGCATCTATTGAGGATCTTATATCCCAACCGGAACCAGACTTTGAAGCGGCAATGCGTCGAGTATTGTCCAAGAACAAGGAACTTTATAAGCGGCTTGCATGATGCGCTATCTTTCGCTCTTTGAAGTTCTTGAGCTTCATGAAGCGATAATTTCTATTTCAGGTGGTTCAAGGGGCATTCGAGACATAATGCACTTGAATCTGCGATCAATCAACCCCGCATTACATTTAACCAAACCGATCTTTATCCGGGCATTATTTCAAAGGCAGCCGCCCTCTGTTTTTCCCTCGTGATGAATCATTCTTTTGTTGATGGCAACAAACGAATTGGCCATGCAGCCATGGAAACTTATCTGATGCTCAACGGATATCAGATTGAGGCGACTGTGGATGAGCAAGAGAAAATCATTCTTGATCTTTCTGCAGGAAACCTCACACGTAAAACCTTCACGAACTGGCTAAAAAATCATGTAGTTCACATAACAACGGGTGGAGAATGCATGAAGTGAATCCGCAGATGACCCCAGTACCATCTCACGGAGCTACCCCAGTTAAATATAAAGAAAAAGGCATTTAACGGGGTAAACAGGGCAGGCGCAGATAAGCGCGGATAAGAAAAGAGATGTGGAAACTTATACGACAAGACTTGTGTTTAATCTGTGAGAATCTGCGGATAGAATGAAGAAGCCTCGCGGTTTCGCCCTTGCCTTCAGCTAGTACTTTCGGTACCATCATTAGAAAATTGCAATATAGATAGGGAATGGGGAGAGGAGCAACCCCATGTCACACAACTTTTTTAGAAGCCCCTGAACTGTTTCACAAAAGCGGCAATGTCCGCATCTTTCCGGATTCCCAGACGGGTTAGAGAAAAATCATATCTGACCGGATCTGCGGGGACAATGGTTCGGAAGGCCTTGGTGATCTCCGTTGCCGCGCGCATATCTGCCTGTCTCCGCGTTGTAAGACCAAGCAAGTGACAAATCTTGTGCATATGAGTATCAACTGGAACTATCAGCTTTGACGCAGGCACATTCTCCCATCCCCCCGGATCTACATCATCAGAGCGCACCATCCACCTGAGGAAGAGGTTTAGTCGCTTACATGCACTGCCCTTGGTAGGCGATGGCACCAGGTGCTCCAAGTTGTCACCGGCACATACGGTCATTTCCCTTGTAAAGGCAGAAAGGGCCGGAAGTATTGTGTCGTCATCGTCATTGAACCCGGCTGAAAAACATGCCTGAAGAGAACCGTGACGTTCCAAAACTTCCCTGAGACCAAATAACATGGCGCAAAGCTTCTGGTCGTTGGTGAACCGGTGTCTGAAGCCGGAAAAGATCCGGCGCATGGTTTTAAGGGAAGTCTGCTTTAAGAAGACCAATGGAGTTGGCTTCATCCGTTCAAGAACAGAAGAAATGCTCTTTAGAATATGGACAACCTTTCCATAGGCAAGCGATGAGGCAACAAATGCCACGATTTCGCGGTCATAAGGGTCCTCGTAATGATACAGAAACTCAAGGGGGTCAGGATGTACAAACTCCCGCCGATTGTAGCGACGGTAAAGCTTCTCAAACTTGTTTTTAGAAATTTCCGGCGGCATATATACGCGAGTCCATCACAGTTATACTTTGAAAGGTCATAATTTGAGATTTCTTATCATGTTTTTTCACCACGAATAAGCGATTTCTTATCAACTTACCTGGTTTGACAACCGGATGCATTCCACCTATATTTATACCTGATGTTGTACTATTATATAAAAAGAGGTGAATCATGCAGAGCGCCACTCTCCATATCAAGGTAAAACCGGAAGTTGCAAAAGGATTGAAGGCCTTATCAAGGAAAAGGAATACGTCCGTGGGAGAACTTGTCAGGCAGGCTGTCATATCCAGTTATCAACTCGAACTTATTTCCTCTCTTAATACCCGTCAGAAACGTGCACTTGAGGCATATCAAGGCGGCTACATCAGTCTGTCCAGGCTCGCTGGTGAAATGGGAATGAATTTATGGGATATGAGGACATGGCTGCAGGAGCATAATATCCCGCAAAACAACTCATTCCTCGAGGATGATGTAAAGAATGCCTAAGAAAAAATGGATATTTGATACTGTTGTCCTCAGTAATTTCCTCCTGTCAGATTCGCTGTTCCTTGTTGAAAAACGCTATAACGGAAAAGGAATTATTACCGGCGAGGTATATAGTGAACTTTCAGCCGGATTTGCCCTATATCCTCAACTCAAACATGTGGACAAACTCATTGATAGCGGAGTTTTTGAGCTTACTTCGTTATCAAGAAAAGAACTCAAAATCTATAAGCAGCTCATAGGCCACCTGGGTCGAGGTGAAGCCTCCTGTATCGCCGTTGCCGATAATCGAAACACAACAATGGTTTCAGACGATCGCGCAGCAAGAAGCCAGTGTATACAAATGAACATCCCGGTCACAGGAACAATAGGCATTCTCAAAGCTTCCATAATAGATGGTCTTCTGACCACTACTAAGGCGGATGAAATACTCCAAAAAATGGTTGGAAAAGGTTTCTACTCCCCGATCAGGAGCATGGCGGGTATAACATAACCAGCGCATGATTTTTCATCAGCTTTTTTTATCAACCACCTTCATTCAATAGTCAGTTTTATCTCCGAGCATTCTCAATGCTTGGGCAGACAGTGACCTGGATGACGGATCGTCAGCCTCCAGATATGGCTGGATGTACTTAGCTGCATCCAGTTCAATTAACATCTCAGGATATACCTGGGCCAGACGGCCTATGCCCCATAATGCCCCTCTCCTGAGAGGTTCATATTCCAAGAAGTTCCCATCCTCCCTGATGTACGAAAGCAGAATGCGAACATATTCTTCGGCAAGGCGTGGATGGCAGGCCATTGCCTCAGCCATTGCCTCAGGGGTAACCGTTCACTCCCCCCCCCTCTATTTCTACCCTGGGATTATGGAAGGAGCGAGGCCTTTTCTACCAAGGGCTATCGTTTGAGCGATATACTGCCAGGGATCTTGATT
>JAJSZR010000194.1 GCA_030262715.1 Deltaproteobacteria bacterium | reverse complement strand
AAACTTAGCCAAAGAACACGACATTATAGGGATTTCTTTGCCTTCAGGGTCTTCTCCAAACTCATGGCCATAGAGCGGCAGGGCGGCTTCCAGGCGGAGTGTATCCCGTGCGCCAAGTCCGATAGGCGTCGCCCCCTTGGCCACAATCAGGTCCCACAGCACAGGGCCGTCGTCCCGGTTGGCAAAGAGCTCAAAACACAACGGCTCGCCGGTGTAACCGGTGCGGGCCACCTTCACCTCGACACCTGAGATCGTCACCGTACTTACGGAATTTCGCGCCGGCTCCGGGGGCGAACCGGACTCGATGATCTGCTCCAGAATTTCGCGCGACTTAGGCCCCTGGAGCGAAAGCATGACGATCTCTTCGGTCCGGTCGATCAGCTCAACATCGTCGAAATCCTTTATGAAGGACTGGAAGTGATTCCAGTCCTTCTCGCGGTTGACCGCGTTCACAACCAACAGATATTCTCCCTTGACAAAACGATAGAGATAGGCGTCATCAACAGCCCCGCCTGTTTCAGTCGGTATGATCGTGTATTGGGCTCCAGTCGCAATGATATCAAGGGCTTCGGCATTGTTACTCAAGACGTGCTGAAGGAATTTCAGAGCCCCGGCACCCCGGAAGTTGAATCGCCCCATATGGGAGACGTCAAAAAGTCCTGCTCCCTTGCGGGTAGCCAGATGCTCCTGCACAATGCCGGTGGGGTAGAAAATGGGCATCTCCCAACCGCAGAATTCCACCATCTTGGCACCCAGTGACACGTGACGATCATATAAAACGGTCCGTTGTGTTTTGCTCATGAATAATCTCCTATCTTTTATAGAAGCATAGAAAACTATCAAGTTTCAGGGATTTCGTCAAATTCTCCGCGGACAGTATTCAGCTTCGAACAGATTACAATGCGAAGGGCTGTTTGCATTCACAGGTAGTATATGATAATCGTTCAGAGATTCAGAGGTTGAAAGGGTCAAGGGGCACAGAAAAGCTCACGAGAGCAATCATCAATCATCAATCATCAATCCAAAGAGGAAGGAAAGATCATGAAGGAAATCAGTGAATTAAACTTGCCCGATGATGTTCGGTATGCAGACGATCATGAATGGGCCAGGCTTGAAGGTAACAGGGTCTGTATCGGGCTTGACGACTATGCCCAGGACCAGCTCGGAGACATTGTCTTTGTAGAACTGCCGCAGACAGGTGATATCTTTAAGAAGGGTGAAGAGTTCGCAACCGTGGAATCGGTCAAGGCTGTTTGCGAATGTTATTTGCCGGTAAGCGGAGCAATTATTGCTGTTAACACAACACTTGAAGAGTCGCCTGAACTCGTGAACAAAAGCCCATATGGTGATGGATGGTTTGTCAAAGTAAGTCCTATCGACACATCTGAAATGGATACGCTCATGACCAATGTCGCTTGCCTGGAAAAACTGAAAGGGGCTGCGTAAATGCTCTATCTGCCTCACACAAGCGATGAGATCTCTTCAATGCTTCAGGTTGTGGGGGTTGATGATCTTGACGATCTTTTTTCGACTGTCCCTGATGATTGCCGATTAAAGGGCAATCTCAATCTGCCAGAGGCATTGACAGAGTGGGAACTGAACGATCACATGGAGACCCTTTCCAGGAGCATGGCAGTCTCCCCGGAGTACAGAGTATTCCTGGGAGCCGGGAGTTATGAGCATTATATTCCCGCGTCAGTGTCTTATCTCTTAAGTCGCTCCGAGTTTGTAACGTCTTACACCCCTTACCAGCCGGAAATGAGCCAGGGAACCCTGCAGGCGATCTATGAATATCAGACCCTGGCTGCACGGCTTCTGGGCATGGAAATAGCTACTGCATCACATTATGACGGTGCCACGGCCCTGGCTGAATCACTCCTCATGGCCATCCGTATTACCAAACGAAAAAAAGTCGCTATTTCAAGCCTGATTCATCCCCTGTATCGTCAGGTAATAAGGACCTATTTTGAACCAACCGGCTTTGAGATTGTGGAACTCGGCTATCTGGAAAATGGTATGACCGATATTACCGGGCTGGATGACATGGACGATCTTGCAGCCGTTGTGATTCAGTCACCTAATTTTTTTGGATGCATTGAGGACTTGCGGACCGCTGGTGAAAAGGCCCATGACAGAGAGGCGCTCTTTATTACTTCCTTTACTGAGGCCCTTGCTTACGGCCTCTTGAAAAGCCCCGGGGCACAAGGCGCTGATATTGTGTGCGGAGAAGGTCAGAGTCTGGGGATACCCCGTTCCTTTGGCGGACCGGCCCTTGGGATGCTTGCAAGCAGAAAGAAATACATGCGCAGCCTGCCTGGTCGCCTGGTGGGCAAAACCAAAGACCTGGACGGAAAGAGAGGCTTTGTTCTGACCCTTGCCACCAGGGAGCAGCATATTCGCCGGGAAAAGGCAACCTCCAACATCTGCACCAACAACAGCCTCTGTGCTTTGGCAGCCGTCATGTATATGGCCTCTCTCGGTGGTACCGGGATTCGGGAGCTTGCCGGTCTCAACCATGACAAGGCCGAGTATCTTAAAAAGGGATTGAAAGAGGCTGGATGCAAAATCGCTTTTGAGACCTCTACATTCAATGAATTTGTTGTTGAGTTCCCGAATGGCTTTGAGGCCACCTACGAACGACTTATGGAAAAAAATATAGTGCCAGGCCTTTCTCTGGCTCCCTACTATCCTGAACTTGCCAACCACTATCTTTTGTGTGTTACGGAAACCAAGTCCAGGGACGACATGGATGCCATGATCAGGGAGGTTCAGTCATGAAAGAATCTGTAGGGGCCACAGGCCTGATAATGAATGAGCCGCTCCTTTGGGAGAAGGGGAGAAAGGGAAGAAGCGGATTTTCCCTTCCCCTGCGTGACGTTGAATCCGTCCCCCTGGACCAGGAATTAAGAGGTGAAGGGCCGGACTTTCCGGATTTGAGCGAGGTTGACGTGGTACGCCATTACACAAGGCTATCCCAGTGGAATTTTGGTGTAGATACCGGCATGTACCCACTTGGTTCATGTACCATGAAGTACAGTCCCAAGACTAATGAAAGACAGGCAGGCCTTCCGGGATTTGCCAAAGCCCACCCCATGCTTCCGGCCAGTCTGTCCCAGGGCGTGCTCAGGATGATGTTTGAACTTGAGCAATACCTGGCGGAAATCACCGGTATGGATGCGACCACCCTTCAGCCTGCAGCAGGGGCCCATGGAGAGCTCACCGGCATGCTTCTGATTCATGCCTTTCACAAAAAGAAGGGATCGCAACGTTCAAAGATCATTGTCCCGGATACTGCTCACGGTACAAACCCTGCGTCTGCAGCTCTGTGCGGTTATCGTTCTGTGACCGTGAAATCGAATGAACAGGGGATCCTTTCAGTGGAGGCCATTGCAGAGGTCATGGACGAAGACACGGCCGGTATCATGATCACCAACCCGAACACGCTCGGCCTT
>JAJSZR010000193.1 GCA_030262715.1 Deltaproteobacteria bacterium | reverse complement strand
AAGGGTCTTAAGGACCTTTCTGGCCGAATATACTGCGGCACTCAAGCCAGCCGGGCCGCCACCAATAATGATCACGTCATAAAGGGTGACAACCTCCCCTTGCTCAGCCAGGCCCAGTCTTTGACTCAACTCACCGCTGGCCTCCAGATGAACCAGATCACTGTATCCTCCGACCGGTTCATCTCCGATCAGGATCTGCGGAAGAGAGCTGCTGCCGGTCTTCTCTTTTATCTCCTTCCAGGCATCTGATCCTGGCAGGACCTCAATTTCTTCGTAACTGATCCCTTTTTCCGCCAGGAACGATTTTGCCCTGGCACAAAAAGGGCAGACGTCTGTGGAATAGATGGTTACTATGGGCATACATTTATCCTCTTGACTGCTTACTCAATCTCTGAGCTCTGATTAAGACAGCTCAAGGCCTGTTCAAGGCGACCACGGTCAAACCCCACCATCACCTCGTTGCACACCGATATCACAGGCACCCTGAGGGCACCGCCGGATATTCTCTTCATTTCCTTCAGGGCTTCCTTGTCTTTCTTGACATCATAAGCAGTAAACGGCACACCTTTTTGCGAGAGGAGTTCCTTTGCCATTTTGCAATATGGACACCCAGGGGTGCTGTAGACCCTCACTTTCTCGCTCATGGTAATATCCTCCTTATTCCTCATTCAGACCCTGCGCAATCTTTGACAATTCATCCAGAACGGCCTGACAATCAGGCTCTTTTGTAATCTCTTTCACCGGTTCCGCATACAAAGCCACCTCCAGATCTGCTTCCACGTTGGAGATTTTTCCGGCTTCCTTCATCCCGCCCTTTCTAGAAATCCGTGTTACCGGCTCGTAATATTCCCTGGGATTCTTGCAGCTTCCTTCCTACATCCTTGTCAAGAGTTTTTTCTGCAACCCGGATAGAAGTCTGATATGCCCCATTTCCTCCCTTATGATCTTGTCAATTTTGTCCTTTCCAGATCTTGCCGGAACCAATTCCTTTATTCCCAAGTAAAAAACGATCGATTCCTTCTCAAGACCGATGGCTGCCCGAAGAATCTTTCTTATTTTCTCTTGTTCGGGCAAGTCCTCGGACAGGATGAAATCCTCCTCTCCTTCCTTGCCAAACACCTGGAGGTCCGCCAGCGCTCGCAGATAAAGAGCTGCTTCTCCTTCCGGATCGAAAACCGTAGGTTCTCGTTCTTCATCCGGCAGATCCGCCCTTATGGATGCAAAAACCTTTTCATGTTCGGCTTCCATAGCGGCGAGATCGAGAAAGAGTTGGCGGACTGAGGCATCTGATATATTTTCAGCCGCTTCGTGGTAAAACCTCACCCCGTTTCTTTCAATCTGTTCCGCCATTTCAAATGCTTCATCTGCATTAAAATCGTAACCCATAGTATACTCCTTTCCTTTTGAGGAATTACATGCAGCCAAACCCATCATAGGTTGAGTATTCCGTCAGAGACGGATTAACTACTCGACCACTCAACGACTTGATGACCTACAGGCGTGTGTCAACGTGGCCTGGTCCTCCACACTCCGGCGTGTAGCATGTGACATTCCCAAAATCACACTTCTCGCCGCATGAAGGACAAGTGTCCGGCGGCACTGCCGCTGTAATGAGAAAGCCGCACTTTGAGCATTTCCAGTAAGTCTGGTTGCATTGAGGACAGATATCCCCCACGAATTTACCTGAAGCTGAATAGCCGCAGTGAGCACACACCCATTTTTTCTCTTTATTTTCCATGTTATTTTCCTCCTTATGACAATTTTGGTTACTATTTTTTTGACATACAAACAAATATGGAGTCTGAATTACTTATCGACGAATTAATTCTCTATAAGAAAATATAAAAATCGAGATCCACACTAAAGATCGCAGACTCATTGCTGCAACGGTACGAGTTTCATATTCACCTCCTTCAAGTATGTGTAATCCAAAAAATGCATAAACGATGATAGTTGCTATAACAATTAAAAGAGATAACCAAACAGCCCAACGTTGGCGCGCCCAAATACCTGCTCCCGCAACCAGATACACAAACCCTGCCAGGAAGTTAAACCAAACCACGAATAAAACATAATTACCGGCTGCTTTCTGATATGAATTGCCTCCAAACAGAACCTGTCCGCCGGATTTTATAGTCAGCAACCCAAATAAAATCGCAATAACTGTCAGTATCCAAATAACAATGGTCTTGTCTGATTTGATAAGTGCCATAATACTTCCGTTGTATTTTATTTCCCTATATTCTTCAGCCTCTTAAGGCAATACACAGGGATTCAATCTTGCGGCATCCGCGGCAGGAATGCCGCTTTACCCGGTACCCCCGCACCGTCCGGGATGAGAGAGGAAAGGCTTGCAGAACGTGGACCAAGTGGATGTACTGGTTTTATATGCATTCTGGACGATTTAACACACAGCTATTTTCAGCATCTTCTTTCTCAACCTGGATTGTCGCATGTTCAATGCCAAAATTATCATGAAGAATTGTGTCCTGCATCTGCAATCAGTACCAGAGAATCAGCAACTACTCCACAACTAGCTTCAATGACAACGAAAATAACATTGAGTGTAATGCCAATTGCAAAGGCACGACTATAGTTACTAATTTCATGGTCGTGACCATGAGACATCTTCATCCTTTCTATCCAACCTTAAATCGCCGCAAACGCAATGAATTGCTGACAACAGAGACTGAGCTCATGGCCATGGCAGCCGCTGCAAACACCGGATTCAAAAGGATCCCAAAGAACGGATACAAGACCCCGGCTGCAATGGGAATCCCCAGGCTGTTGTAAAAAAATGCCCAGAAAAGGTTCTGCTTGATTACCCGCATGGTCTGAAACGAGAGCCTGATAGCTGCTGGAACCGACCGCAAATCGTCTCTGATCAGAGTTATGTCACTTGCTTCCATGGCCACATCTGTCCCGGCGCCGATGGCAATCCCGATATCGGCCGTTGTCAGGGCAGGCGCATCGTTAATGCCGTCTCCCACCATGGCCACGATCTGGCCTTTGGCCTGAAGCCGTCTTATCTCATCGGCCTTATCACCGGGAAGGACCTCGGCAAGTATCTGACTTATGCCGACAGCATCAGCAACGGCTTGGGCGGTTTTTTCATTATCTCCGGTAATTATGCCCACATTCAACCCCATGTCCTTGAGACTTAAAACCGTTTCGCGGGCAGATGCCTTCGGCATATCTGAAAGGGCGATGAGGCCGGCAATCCGGCCTGCCTCGGCCACAAAGACACACGTCTTGGCCTCTTCGGCAAACCTTTTGGCCTTATCAATGAAACCATCCATTGCCACGGCCTCTTTTTCCATCAGCCGCAGGTTACCCAAAAGCAATTTCCTGCCATTTACGACCGCCCTGGCCCCAAGGCCTGACATGGCCTCAAAATCTTCAACACGGTCAGGTTCCAATTGTTCTTTACGGCCCCTTTCAACAATGGCCTGGGCCAAGGGGTGCTCTGAA
>JAJSZR010000192.1 GCA_030262715.1 Deltaproteobacteria bacterium | reverse complement strand
AAGTATAAAGATGTCTTCAGACAGGTAAAGCAGTCTCTCATTCGCCGTGGTGTATTGCTTTTTGCTGAAGATACCGTGGCTTGGGGAAAAAACACAAAATTGGAGAGGTTGATCTTTCTTTTCCCTGCCGAATTTCAGAAATTTCTCGCTTTTCCCCTTGAGCCGATCAGAGACATCTTAGGTCCTGGGAATTCGAACGAATCGGTCCTGAGGAAAAAGCTGCTGGAAATAACCGGTGGTGGTGGCAACCTTCCAGTAATAGATGGAGAAGAATTCAGGCTGAACCTAACGGACAAAGAGCTATGCATGGGCAAAAAGGCATTCAAGGCCGAGTACTTGCACAAGTGGCAAAAGGCCGGCTGGGCCGGTGCCCTGGCAAAGCAGAAGGCCGATAAGTTCAGGGCTGAACGGTTTTGTCTCGCTGACGCTGTGAGCTATGCGCTTTCGCTGCTCAGGCCCGATGAGTGGCTTGCGGATGGGCAACTGGGACCGGTCCTGAAGATCTTTTGTCATGGCCTCCATCTCGATGATGTACATCAGTATCCACGCGAGATCTGCCATGCAGGCTGGATGTGGGGATGTCTGTCAAAAAAGGTGGTCAATAATCAAACTTGCTATCGCATGGCAGGGAATTATCCGGAGACCGGCAGAGACCTGCCCTTCACCCGCTATTTGCGACCCGGCAAGAAGCAAGGCCTCATAGTAGACCTGACCACCATTCCCTACAAGGACTTGGAAGCTCTGGCCGGGATATCAGATTTCAAGGTCATTGGTTCTCAACTGACCGCAGCCCCCAACATGGTGAGACTCGGGCGAATCTTCAACAGCATTTGTCAAGGACCTTTGACGATCTGGCTTAGGGACAATGCGCCCTGCTTTGGGGATGCGATTAAAAAAGCAAAAGCGCGGTGGGGTAAACAGATAATTCATCAAGACCTTCTCGTGGCCAAGGTGAGAGACCTGAGCCTGAAAGTAGCGATTGAAAAATCATTTTCCGATCCCACGAAGCTTGTCTTTTTGCCTAACGACTTTATTGCCTTTCCCAGAGGGCTCCTTGGCGAAATAGAGAGACTGGTGACAAAATCAGGATTCGTGGTGAGGTCTATACCATGAAGTTGGCGCGCATAGATATGAACGATCCGGAGATATTTACCAACCCGTGCGATCTTCGGAAAGACCTGCATGTCTTTGTGGACTATGTTGCAAATCGAGATGTCAAGCGCTCAACCAGAGGCAATAACCTGCCAAAAGTGGATGCAAGAAGATTGGCCAAGCTGATAACAGATCCCAATGCGGTGGAACAGGTAGAAGCGAATGCCCGGGGGACCTGGCTCGGCTATATCGATTGGCTGGCCCTAAAACTCGGCTTTGTTAATTACGATACAAAGGGAAGGTATCTCGGCTATTCCAGCAGAGAACCATCCTATCCTGACAACTACATCGAATATCAGGAAAAGAAATACAACCGTTTCATGGCCCTGTCGCTTCGAGACCAGGAACAATTGATCCTGAATACCCTGATTGAACACTACAGTTACAGCGAAAACGAGTTGCTTCAAACCGGGGTCCAAGGATGCCTCAATACATTTGACTCGTGGGGATGTGCGACCCGCATACTCCCCCTCCTTGATTTTGCCAAGAGCAGAAGGCTTTTATTAGACATCCTGAAGGGATGTGAAAGCAACGTTTGGTATAGCGTCGTATCGCTGGTCCAATACCTGAAATCCGAGCATCCCTGGTTTCTTATCTCTGAGAAGCCGCGCTATAAGCATCCGTCTGACAAGCGTGACGGGCGATATGGTAATTTTTGTGAAGGCAAGAGGTATTCTGATGATTATAAAACCATATCAGTCAAGGACCCAAATGCCTTTGAAAAAGTGGAAGGCCGCTATGTGGAACGTTTCCTGGAAGGTATTCCTCTAACCCTGGGTTATCTTAGCGTGGCATATGACCGGAGTGAAGACGAAAAGATCTATCCTTCAATGAACAAGCTCAAGGGTTTCAAGTTAAGCCAAGGCTTTTTGCGTTTCATGCACAAAGACATCATTTCCCCCAAGGTAACGGTCCAGCCCAATTTTGAGATCCATGTGGAATCAGTTTTTTATCCAGCCGGCATATTGGCCGAACTTACCCCCCTGGCCGACGTTGTCTCTGCCGACACGGTCTCTATTTTGAAGTTAAAGAAAAAGAAGGTGGCAGCACAATTGGCCCGGGATGAATCACTAAACGTAACTGATCTCCTTAAGGACATCTCAGGCAAAAACCTGCCCCAAAACGTGTTGGCCGAACTTGAGGAATGGGCCGGACATTCACAGGTATTTACCCTGTATGATGGGTTTGCCTTGCTGGAAGGGGACAAGGACCTGCTGTCTGCAAAGGACTTTATCGTTGATAACATCACTCCCTCCCTTCGAATTGTGCGGTCCCCGGAGGCGCTCTTTTCCAAACTCGAGGAGCAAGAGCTTGTTCCCATGCTTGTCAAACACACGGAAAAATCTCTCAAGCCTTTACCTGATAAGGCCCGAACCGTATTTGCAAAGATAACCAAGGCAAGGCCCGAACGGAAAAGGAAAAAGACATTTATCCTGAGACGCAAGATCAGTATTACCTTATATTTTCCCGCTAAATCCCTGTTCGAAAAATGCCGGAAGGCATTGATTCGGCAGAGGGTCCCTGTCGAAGTAGAGCCGTCAGCAAACACGATTACCTATCTGAGGCAACACAAGGCCCTGGTAGCAAGTACGCTCAAGACACTTGGTAAAGACTATGTCATTCATATTGAGGATATTGATTCATGATTGACCCCGGGCCTCTCATTGTTCAAAGTGATCACACCCTTATGCTTGAAGTGGCCCATCCAAAATATGCCGAGTGCCGGGATTTCCTGGCTTCCTTTACTGAACTGGTCAAATCGCCTGAGTTCATACACACCTACAAAGTCACTCCCTTGTCCTTGTGGAATGCCGCGGCCCTTGAAGTGCCCCTGGCCGATATCATCAGCGGCATGGGTCACTTCTCCCGTTATGAGCCCCCTTCAGGCGTTCTTTTAGATATTAGAGAATGGTATGGGGCATATGGCAAGCTCATCCTGGAAAAGGACGGAACACGTTTGAGGTTAAGGATCACAGATCCGGTAATTCTTGAAAGGATATCCCATGATGACGAGATGAAACGATTCCGGCTCTCGAAGACCGAAGATGGATTTTTCATTGAATCCGGCGAACGCGGCAATCTGAAGCAGGCCATGGTCAACGCCGGCTATCCGGTCAAAGATCTGTGCGGGTATGTGCGCGGAGCGCCGACTGACATAGCCTTGCGCCGGACTGATATGGATGGCTATCCCTTTGCCCTGCATGATTACCAGATAGATGCAGTGGATGCCTTTTACCAATCCGGACGCTCTTCCGGCGGCAGCGGCATAGTTGTCCTTGCATGCGGGTCGGGCAAGACTGTCATCGGGTTGGGGATTATGAGC
>JAJSZR010000191.1 GCA_030262715.1 Deltaproteobacteria bacterium | reverse complement strand
CCCGGTTCTTCCCCTCTTTACGTTGAAATAGGTAGTATAGGAACCATTAATATAATGCATGATCCTGGATAAATTGGGTTTAGTAGTCTTTATCAGAAGATGGTAGTGATTGCTCATTAATACGTAGGCAAGTAGATAGAAGTCATATTTCCCCTTTGCTGTCAATATATATTCGAGGAATTTCTCAAAGTCGGTATCGTTCAAGAATATTTTTTTTCTGTCGTTACCGCGGCTGGTTATATGGTAAAAGCAATCTTCTGATTGTAGTCGGTAAGGTCGTGCCATAATGCAAGGATTATAGCATCTTAGAAGGCAATATCAAGGATTAAATTCTATTTTCCAGGGTTGACCCCTTTATTCTCCACTGGTCAATACCCGCCATGTAAAACCGGACCACTTGCGCCCGGCCGATCTCGCCTCCTTCCACAGTAACATAGGAGTTGTTGGACATATTCTGGACCTTGAAGGGAGCAACCTTGTGTCCCCTTCTTTTGAAAATCCGGCAGAAGGCAGTTGCTGCAATGGATTTCCCCACATCACTGCCGGTTCCCAAAAACATGATGGCTTTGGCCATTTCTCCTTCCTTACTTCACCTTTTGTGACCGCAATATTGTTCCAAGACTTCAAGTGAGGTTATTAAGTCATGAAAAGAGAAAACTTCAATACATACAGTACCCTTGAAATTATCAAGGATTGCCGAAATAGTCTTCATCTGATTTTCGTTTAGCATATCCAAGGATAAGTGATCGCGGCCATTCCTGACGCCATGCAGGTGGACAACAGTTGTTCGTGCCAGGTATCGCCTCGCATAATCGACAATCGGGCGCTCATACAAAATCAGGTGTCCAAAATCAAGGCAGACCGAGACATCAGACGCTTCAATAATTTCTTCTATAAGGTCAAAAGGATAATCGAGCGTCTCAACAGAAATCTGTCTCGGTGTGACGACTGATCTAAGAATTTCTTCCATGCTTTTCGAAAGGCGCATTCTCCATTGACCGATGTCTGCATAATTGAGACCATCCGGGTTCTTCAGCGAAAAATGAAGCGTATAGGTGGACGGCCTGAGCATACCTGTCAATTTGATAACCTCTTGAACCATGGCTGCCCCGTAATCTCGAATCGCGGGGTCCAGATCCCCCAAAAAGATATCAATAGGGAGATGGACATTATAGCTAAGACCTTGCTCCTTGCTTATTTTGGCCAGGGCAGTGATTTCATTGTCTGTTGGGAGGCTGCCGCTTTCATAGAGCACCAGTTCTATCTCGTCTAAATAGGGACTCAACATCGTCACATTTGGTAAGATATGGTCAGGATAGATATAAGACGTGGTGGCGATTTTGAAGGGAAAGAGACCTCTGTAAGATTTGTCGAGAGGCGGATACGTAATTGTCTCATTGAAGATATCTATGTTCATCAAGTCCTTACAAGGAAAAAATATCGGGATGAATCTAAAGTTTCTCCAACAAGGCCCCCAGCTTAATCCTCCCTGCATCTGGATCGCGATTTTGTACTTCCACCCACTCCTCTAGTTTGTCCATGGCCTGTCCGGAGTCAATGATTTCCTGTGCCTTTTCAAAGCCTTCCTTTAAATTCCTCACCTCACCTGATACGTAAAATATAGGAGCTGCATTGAGGCAGATAGTCTTGTATCGCCCTCCTGTATCCTTTCTGTTGAAGATCCTCAATAGCCTCAATGCCTCTTCATGCTGATCGAATTCACTCAAGAGCTCCTCCTGTGTCGGCCTTGAGTGAATCCCTGCTTCATCCGGCAAAAAGACGTATGTAACGATCCTACCGTCCTCGAAGAGTTCTGCCACCAAATTCTCTCCAAGGGGAGAAACTTCATCCATCCCCTCAGAACCGTCCTCGTTTAAGCCATGAAACACCATAGCCCTTTTGTAACCTATCTCCTTCATAGTCTCAATTGCAGGGACAACCATCTCTTTTACATAAACTCCCCTCACGCCATGGCGCGGATTCGCAGGATTCGCAAGAGATGCGGCTATGTTCAATATACTGCCGAAAGACATCTGCGAAAGAATCCTGAAGAGGGCGTGTGGGTGAACAAAAGGACTCATACCGTTGAAAAGGCCTATTCCTGCTTTTTCTATGCTTTCTTTCACTACCTCAGCGTCGCAGTCCACATCTATTCCTAGTTCTTGAACAATGTCCACGGTTCCACAATGAGAGGTAATGGCCCTTGCACCATGCCTTGCAAGATAAACGCCTCCAGCCGCTGCCACAATGGCCGCTGCAGTACTGATATTGAAGGTCTTTATTTTATCCATGCCGGTGCCACAGTTTTCAAGCACGGGTTTAGGGATCTCAAGTGACACCTTCACCGTATCCAATTCATAGATGGCCTCCCATGCCCCTGCGATCTCTTGAGCCGTGGGCCCTTTGGAGGTGATCGCCGCGAGAAAGGCCCCCTGGTGTATTTCAGTCTGTTCGCCATTGAGAATCTCTATGAATAGATCCATTGCCTCTTTACGGCTAAGGTCTTTTCCTGTGATCAGCCTGTCAATAGAATTGCCGAACCTTCTAAACCTATCCATATCTAAATATCCACCACAGTTTTCATTCTTCAGCTCCCCGTCTTTTTGCAGGCAAAGCACTTACCACATCTTAGACCAGGGGCAACTTGTACTCTGTCCCCTTCCTTGAACTCCACAACAACACCACCTTCCGGACAGATTGGAGTAGGAACATCCTTCACCCCAAGCCAGCCTGGAGCTGCAAGCAAAGCTGCCCTCATATTACTATCCCTTACACAAAAAATCCCCAGGCTGAATGACCAGCCCGGGGATTTCCCTTTTTATCCTCAAACCGTCTTGTGCTCAACCCGGCACGCGTGATCGTGATACACAATTATGCTCTGGCAGGTCTTCTGGCTCCCCGGCCCCTTTAGCAACCTTCCCATCCGCCGGTGACAGACAGTGGTGTATAAATGCTAAAAGGGTTCCCTTTTACCGAATTCCCTCTATCCGAAAGCAGGTGCCATTGTCAAGGAAAAAATATCGGAAAGTAACTTCTCAATAACTCAGGGTAAGATGTCTGGATTCCGGCTTTCGCCGGAATGACATTTGGATATAAGTGTCCGTCATTCCTGCGAAAGCAGGAATCCAGTGAATAGTCGCAAAATGTAATCTACCCCAACTTATTGAAAAATTATTTCGGAAGGATTTAAGTTGTCATCGAAAGGTGAAGTACAATCGGCGAACAGAATATGCAAGCAGTATGTTCGCCACAAACAACTTGTGTTATAGTTCTGTATTGTGCCTTGATTAGGCAATAAAATACGGCAATATTCTTTAATTATAGGCCACTACAGGCAATTCATCCGACATTAACCAGAACACACGTAATGGTATGAAATAAAATGACACTTGAACACATTGAAAAAGAGGTCGGTGATGCCCTCAAGATGGGTAAGCCCGGCGGGGTGATAGAGCCTGTCCGCCTTGAGAAGGACA
>JAJSZR010000190.1 GCA_030262715.1 Deltaproteobacteria bacterium | reverse complement strand
GTCTTTGTTCCCCTGGGTCTGATTCTGCCTGATCAGCCGAACCGCGCAGTACGGACCCGTACGCTGCGTGGTGTGGGAGGGGGGAGCTGTGAGGCTCCTCCCTATCCCGATGACCCGCTGGTGTACGCCCGGCATGGGCGTGAACTTATGGGGTGAAAGTCCCCTAAATCACACAAATCCTCACAAGATGAGGGCGCTCGGAGTTTCTATGTCTGCCATTTCCAAGGCAATTACAAGGAGAACGAAAGAGTGAGTCAAGCTAGTCCATTACGTCCCCAATTTCCCCACAAGGAGGAGGCATTCCACTTGAGCCACATCGTCTCTTCCCTTTAAGCCATTTTGAGAACCGCTTACTTAAAATTCAGTAACGAACGTTGCTGGTGAAATGATTTTGATTTTTTCAAACCACTCCAAATTCAATAAATGCGGATCTCCCGTTATTATATATTTCACATCTGCAGCTAAAGCACATTCAAGGATGATGTTATCATCCGGGTCATCCTTGATTAAATCAACTGTGATTTGAGGGAACACAAAGCAAAAAATATCTTCTATCTCTTTGGCAATTGAAAAACACTCCTCATGAGTAAGGCCAAATTTTGGTCTTATGAGAACTTCTCTAAATTCGGTGAGTATTGCGGGAGAAATATAAGCGTTAATCCTGCCCTGAATAACTAATTCAAGGATTTGTCGCGGATTACCGCCGAATAAAATGTCGGATATCAGTACATTTGTATCAAGAACTACCTTTGTTTTTGGCATTTCTATTTTCTTTTCTCACTACGATATCGACTAATTTCCTCCAGTACATCCTTTTCGGTGAGAGCCTGTTCGCCTGATTGTATTGATGTTTTAGTAAAAATATTATTCCAACGTTCCTTTCTTTCTATATAGATGCGGGCGGCTTCACGAAGAAGTTCAGAGCGAGAACGGGACTCACGCTGGGCAATTCGGTCAATGTTAGCAAGGAGTCTATCCTGGAAAGATATATTTACTGTGACTGTGCTCATGTCTCACCTCCTATTCCCAATATCATACAAACTTTGTATGCTGTCAACTTTTTGGTGAAATCACTTATTGCCTAACAGTGATTCTACGTCCGAAATGGCCGGGCGGATACGTCCAAGTGCCTCGGGATCAGGGGATAGGGGAAGGCAATATCCCGCATTTCTTACGATGGGTCAGAGGATTCTTCGCGAGCCCGACAGCTCGGAGTTTCTATGTCTGCCATTTCCAAGGCAATTACTAAGGAGAACGAAAGAGTAGGTCAAGCAAAGCTTCAGTGGGGAAGGAAAACAGGAAAAAACCAAGGCAAAAGAAAGAAGCAAAGGAAAAGCAGTCCGGTTCAGCGGTTTCTTCTGCATTCCGGATTGGTTAGTATTAAGCAATTAGTGAACGAAGAGCTCTGTTCACAGATTCAGAATCCGGAAAATGAACTTTAATGTCAGGATCGAGCATAACGGTGCCATCTTCTTGGGTGAAATATTGCACTAAGGTCGTACCATCACTTTTATGGATATGCACAGCATGTCCTTCGCGGTATGCTTTGTAGTGTTTACCTCGAACACCGCCTGAGAAGTCATACTCTTCCCTCATGTCCTTGTCACCAGAATCATATTTTTCTTTCTTCATATGCTTTTCTCTCAGACTGGGTGGCTTTTCGACACCCAATCAACCGAATATTTTCATTGCGGTCAGTATACCATACCACTAATAATCTTCCCTTAGAAGAGAGTCCGATGTCAATATATCGGGCTTCGTCATTCGAATGGTCTGGATCGCCAATGGTGATTGTAAACGGGTCATTGAAAACGGTCTTGACTTCCTCGAATGTTAAGCCATGCTTTCTTACATTCAGTTTTGATTTATCTTCATCCCATTCAAATGTCGTTGTCATTTAGTGTATCTCATGTCTGTATAAAAAACAATTTCATACTTCAGTAACATATGAACCCCGTTCCATCATCTGATGATGGTAATGAAAGTACTAGCCGAAGGCAAGCGCCTTCGCCTAGCTGTGGCGTCTCAAGAGGGCGATACCGTGAGGTGCCGTCTGAAGGGGGCTGGAGTGCAAAGCTATGAGCCGACCTGTCTGCGTGCGGACGCACAGGCAGGCAACGTAACAAAGCCCAGTGAAAACTGGGGGACAGGAGGTTTCTTTTTTGGTAGTCTATTTCTTTTATATAGATATGATATGCTTTTGAGGTATATTCTCTATTTGATTTAATATATAACGTTGTTGATTGAGTTGAATTAATCTTTCATTGTCCTGTTAAGGGCTTTGGAGATAGCAGACGTGAACTAGGGGACATCTTTTTAGTGGGTATTTTTTTAATTCACCACAATTTTTTTGACAATTAGAATGGATATATTATATTTTATATCTAAAAAGTCAGGGAGGTTGATATGCAAAAGATACTTGTGTCGTTGCCGGATGATTTGGCGGTCCGTATGCGGGCTGTCATACCAAATCGGCAACGAAGCAGAGTTATATCCGAAGTTTTGGAAAGAGAGGTCCACAAAAGGGAAAAACAACTCTATCAATGCGCTAAAAGTATCGAAACGGATGATGCCCTAAACAATGAGATGTCTGATTGGAACATAACTGTAGGAGATGGAATTGAACCTGAATCGTGGTAATGTTTATTGGGTTGATTTGGATCCTACAAGAGGTTCTGAAATTCGAAAAATGAGGCCATGTGTCTTGGTTGGAGCTACTCCAATTAATCAAGCCAGACGAGCGGTGGTAGTTGTACCGCTCTCTACCGTGGGGAGGCCTAGACCACCAATTGTGGTGCCTGTATCTTGTCTTGAAAAACAGGTTGTGGCGGTATGTGATCAAATACGTGCAGTGGATAAAACTCGTTTGATCAAAGGGGCAGGTTCACTTTCAAAGGAAGACTTGGAGATCCTTGATTTTGGCCTCCGTCAGGTTTTATCCATTTGAAAGAAAGGGGACATGGGGGGGGGACATTATTGACGGAGGTGAGGGGACAGGCGAATAATACTTTGATTTATTAGCCACCCTGGTACCATCTGCTGGAGCTACAGGGCAGGCAGACCCACACGGACAGACACAGCTTATCCCCTGCAGACATCGGCATCGGCTGGAGGATCGCCGGGATTTGGGGCGTCATGCCCCCTTTTTTGTTTTTCACCACAGAACAAGTAAAGGATTAAAGGGATTATAGAGGATTATAAGTGCAGGAACAGAAAAGTTCAGGGTTAAAAGGATTAAATTGAAGGGAGGAGGAGATGCATTGGCGTGAACTTAAGGTTTGGCAAAAGGCTCATAATCTTGTTCTGAAATGTTATCGTGTTACGGTAACGTTTCCAAAGACTGAGGTGTATGGTTTAGTCGATCAGATTAAAAGGGCTTCGTATTCAGTGCCTTCAAATATCGTGGAAGGCCAAAGTCGTAATACCACAATGGGGGGTATTCACTTCGCTCCACCTAGTGCTATACTTCCTGTATGGGAGAGAAGACATCCATCCACCCCGTTGGTGGAATTGACTACCCCCGCACTTTGGAAGAATTTTTC
>JAJSZR010000189.1 GCA_030262715.1 Deltaproteobacteria bacterium | reverse complement strand
TTAAATAGTTTCTATCACATCGATGTTCATACGATTTTCTTTACAGTGCAACTTGATCATTGACCCAACGGCTTGTAGGCTTTCGATACTGCTACGGACGAGTCTAAAGCAGCAGAAAATATTGTGATACACGGGAAGATAACCTACCTTTTCATTCACAGAATTCAAAGGGAAAACTGATGAAAAAGACTTGCTTGTATGAGTGACTCGAAGATCGCAATAATAGATAGGGGCAGGCTTGAAGTCAACAGGGCGTTTCTCCTGCTCCTTGAGTCCAATGGTCTTGAGACTTTTAAGGCGCTGATGTCACACCCGGGACATGCAGTAGCAAAGTGTGTCATTAAAGAACGAAATACTGTTCGACTTGATCTTAAAACAGAGAGCGGAGAAAAAAGACCTTTTTTCCTTAAACGATACGTACCTCCTACAGCAAGGGACAGGTTGAAGACATATCTCAGACTAAATCGTCCAGCTCCTGGTGCCAGGCAGGAATGGCATGCTATGTGGATCTTTTTACAGGTCAGCATTCCAGGGCCTGTACCGGTAGCCTGGGGTAAGGATGGTGGGAGTTCTTTGGTCCTCTCAGAGGGTGTAAGTCATGTGATGAGACTCAGTGAGTGGGTGGACAGGAATCTTGGAGAAGGGTCTGGTATAAATCCGCAAGTACTTTCTTCAAAACGGAAGATTATTGAAGAAGTGGCAAATATTGTGGCAAGGATGCACTCGGCTGGACTGCATCATCAGGATCTATATCTTTGCCACTTTCTGTGCGGTTCAGAGCAGGATGGCCTGCCCTTGACCCTCATAGACTTGCAGCGTGTGAAACGTCACAGAAGACTGCCCAGGAGATGGCAAGTAAAGGACCTTGCCCAACTGCACTTTTCCTCGGCACAATACATAACCAGACAGGATATACGGCGTTTCTGGAAGGTCTATAATTCAACATATCATACTGGAAGGAGAAAAATTCCACTCTGGCACTCAATACTCAGGAAAAGTCAGCGCATAAGACGTCATACACTCAAACACAGGCTGTGAGTCAGGTCCCTTCACTGCCATACAGTGAGTAAATAACTACATTGGAAGAGAAGATAAGGAGCGAGTATTGAGGGATAATACATATATACTCGGTATTTCGTGTTTTTACCATGATAGCGCCGCCTGTCTTGTCCGAGACGGCAAGATTCTGGCCGCAGTCCAGGAGGAGCGATTTACGCGAAAAAAACACGACCCGAAATTTCCAAAAAACGCGATCAAGTATTGTTTAGAGGAAGCAGGCATTGCGATTCAAGACCTGGATCACGTGGTTTTTTATGACAAACCCTTCCTGACTTTTGAACGTCTCCTCATGAGTTACCTGACAGTTGCCCCTAGGGGTCTTCGCTCCTGGCTGGAGGCCATGCCTCTGTGGCTCGGGCAGAAGCTGCATATTCCCAAAGTCATTCAGAGAGAAACAGGCTATGAAGGGGATGTCCTCTTTACTGAGCACCATGAAGCCCACGCGGCTTCTGCCTTTTATCCGTCGCCTTTTGAAGAGGCAGCCATTTTGACCATTGACGGCGTGGGAGAATGGGCCACTGCAAGTTGCGGATTTGGAAAGGATAAGGACATTACTTTGCTAAAAGAGCTCCATTTCCCCGATTCTATTGGACTGCTTTATTCTGCCTTTACTTATTTTTGCGGGTTCAAGGTCAACTCCGGCGAATACAAACTCATGGGTCTGGCCCCATACGGCGTACCTCGGTATAAAGATCTCATCCTTTCAGAACTCGTTGATTTGAAAGAAGATGGCTCCATCCGGTTAAATCTCTCTTACTTTGATTTCCTGGGCAGCCTGCGCATGACGAACAGGCGCTTTGCCAAACTCTTTGGTGGCCCTCGCCGCAGACCTGAAACGGATATCACCCAAAGGGAAATGGACATTGCGGCAAGCATTCAAGCCATTACCGAAGAAGCCGTCTTAAGAATGGCAGACCATGTTTACAAAGAAACGAATCAAAAGAATCTTTGCCTTGCGGGTGGAGTGGCCCTTAACTGTGTAGCCAACGGCCGGATACTGAGGGAAGGTCCCTTTGAAGATATCTGGATACAGCCTGCTGCTGGAGATGCCGGTGGAGCGCTGGGAGCAGCCCTATCCGTTTGGTATCGATATCTTGGAAATGAAAGGCCGGATCCTACAGGCTATGATAGCCAGCAGGGATCATATCTCGGACCTTCTTTTTCCAATGAAACAGTCAAAACGTTTCTTGAAAACGAAGATTACCCTTATCATGAGCTCGACTCAGGCAAGAGGGCCAAGATCATTGCCAAGCAGATCTCTGAAGGAAAGATTGTGGGATACATGACAGGACGCATGGAGTTTGGGCCAAGGGCTTTGGGGGCGAGGAGCATTCTTGGAGACCCCAGGCGGGAAGATACCCAGACCGTCATGAACCTAAAAATAAAGTACCGGGAATCCTTTAGGCCATTTGCCCCTTCTGTATTGGAGGAAAAGGCCTCTGAATACTTTGACGTAGACAGGCCAAACCCGTATATGCTTCTGGTCGCGAGTGTAAGAGAGGGAAGACGCCTTCCTCAGCCCTCTGGTGAGGGGATGTCAATGTCGGAGCGCCTCAAAGTAAAAAGAAGCGATATTCCGGCCATTACTCACTTGGATTATTCGGCCCGCCTTCAGACAGTAAATCAAAAACAGAAGCCTGACTATCACGCTATCATTTCAGAATTTGAGAGATTGACCGGCTGTGCCGTGATAGTCAACACGAGTTTCAATGTTCGAGGCGAACCCATCATCTGTACGCCGCAAGAAGCTTACCGGTGTTTTATGCGCACAGATATGGATGTATTGGTCATGGAAGATTGTATACTGTTTAAGAAAGAGCAACCATTCTGGGAAGAAAAGGGAGACTGGCGTAATGAACTGGAACTCGACTGACTGCAGAGAAATCCGGAGATTCGGACTAATTGCCCTTGTCTTGTTTGGGTCTCTGTGCGCTTTGGGGCTTTGGAGCAAAAAACTTGCTCCTTCTTACATCTTTGGTTTATTATCCATTTTAGGGTGTGGTTTCATCTTGGTTCCTTCCCGCTTAAGGCCTGTCTATACTGGCTGGCTAAAAATTGCTCACCTCCTGGGCACAATTGTAACCATCCTGATTCTCACCCTGGCATACTATCTGGTAATTACCCCTTCAGCTCTTATGAAGCGGATCTTTGGTGGACGTCCACTTCCTGTAATGCCTGATAGAGAGGCCTTGTCTTACTGGGTAGACCGCGCAGAACCTGCGCAATCCAAGGAACGGTTTATAAAACGATATTAAGGAGAGGGATATGGCGAATCAATCCATCATAACCGAATTCTGGGAATTCCTGAAGGTCAGCAAGCGTTATTGGCTATTGCCTATTGTGTTGGTTCTTATTCTTTTGAGTGCACTGATTGTCTTTACGGAGAGTAGTGCAGTAGCACCATTTATCTATGCCCTGTTTTAATCCACAGATTTCGCAGATTACACGGATTATTCTGATCACTTGATGGAAAAGGTAAAGGGAAAACGAATCAAAATCTGTTTGGGGCTGGGTATTGTATCCCTCAGTTTTTGCATTTGGTTTTTTCCCAGCAACGTTGTGGAGCTGATTGCGCGACACCGCCATGTCCTGCTTGGCAGATACTCCGTGGAGAGGTTTTCTCTTTTCTTTTTCCTCACGCCGATCCTTTGGCTGGCTGCTTATGCCCTTTGGGCCTCGATAAAGCTCAGCGGGAAACAGGTGGCCTTTCGTGTT
>JAJSZR010000188.1 GCA_030262715.1 Deltaproteobacteria bacterium | reverse complement strand
TTCTCTATCTCCGGTCTCAACTTGTGTCAGGAAGATGGAAACTGTGTTTCAGCAACTTTCATCGAGCCGCTTTGGCAGGTTAAGTCTATCAACAAAAACGAAATGCGCCCGGCAAGTACTACTACACCGAATATTGCCATCGCCCCAACTGTCTTGTCCTTGCCTGCAATCCTGGCAAGTGTTTCCACATTACCAAGCCCGTTCTGCATCGATACTATAGTGGTATCCGGGCCCACCATGGAAAGGGCTTCTCTGGCGGCTGTTGCCGTATCAAATGCCTTGACCGTCAAAAACACGATATCCTGATATTCATCAGGAGGAGATGTCACGGCATTTAAATTACTTACAGTATGCTCGCCCCAGATGCCTTCGATATGAAGCCCATTTTTTGAGATTTCGTCGATGTGGGGCTGTCTGCCAATTAATGTCACATTGTGCCCGTGTCTGGCAAGCATACCCCCTATCACGGAACCAATGGCCCCGGCGCCCATTATTGCAATACTGGCATTACTGTATATTGACCTGAAATCCACTCCATTCATGGCTCGCGGTAGCGATTTTATCGAGTAGTCCTCGCTCGTCGAAGCGTCCGTATACCTGGGAGTCGTCCCACAGGGCCAGGGTCCCATGCTCCTTGTCTACACGAAAACGGCCTCCACCGATCACGATCAACTCCGGCTCATACACCTCAAGCATCTCTTTTGTGACCCAGCAGTGGGGGACTGCATGATCCTCAAGAAAGTGGCCAAGGATCTGGTTGTGGTAACCGTGGAGTTCAAAGTGGCCAAAGATCAAGTATTCCTGGCCATGCCAAGTGAGCTGCAAGAACTTGCCATTAATTTCCGGGAGATTCTGTTCCTGACCGGGGGCTGGGTAGAAGAGGATTACGGTGGGAGTCATCTTCTGTGGTCTTCAAAGTAGGGCAACTTTTCCATCTGTTTCTACTGCCTATTTTTATATTATATAATGCCCACGATTTTCGGCATCAAGCACCCTTGCTCAAGGCACCCAACCAGGCACGCCTCTTCACCAAAGTAGGGCTCATAGCCAGAGACCTCGGGTTGGCTGCCGGTCCTGCAAAAACCTTCCTGGCCCTCCAAGCGGTTGACCCCGCATCCACTCGGACATATCCCACATGAGGATAACTTCTCATACAAGGTGTTTCCGGCCCGTGTTATCAAGTCTTTTTTGCTCTTCATTAGACTTAAGGGTCCCGAAGACACGCATCTTAACTTGCATCAAACCTGAATGCCAAGGTTTTTGGAGTATTTTGAGCGGAATCATATTTCAGGGTTTTTGCAGTATGGCCGGCCCTTTAAGGGCGCCATAAGACTCGCCGAGGCAATGGAATAAATCGCCTGCAGCGAACCAAGGCATGCACCAGATTGCCATTCCACTGCCGCTACATGGCAACTGGTAATATGCGGCGATTATGGACATAGAAACCATATAAAAAACCATATTATAATATTGACAAATATCTTGGTCTGTCGTATTTTAATCATGTGTCAAAACGATCTAATTTTGAGTGGGATTCTTCCAAAGACAAACTGAATCAAGAGAAACACGGCGTCTCTTTTTCCTCAGCACAGCTTGCTTTCCTGGATCATAATCGTGTCATTTTAGAGGACCTGGAACACAGCGATGATGAAAAGCGGTATTATTGTCTTGGCAAAGTTGCTGGTGGAATTTTGACCGTAAGATTCATCTACCGAAAAAACAAAATCAGAATTATTGGCGCCGGATATTGGCGGAAAGGAAAGAAAATATATGAAAGGGAAAATAAAATACACGGATGAGCCTATCGGAAAGGTGAAGGTTATTTCAGACTTCCTTCCTTCACCTGAAGAGCTGGCTCTGAAAGACGAAACCGTAAAGGTTACGATCGCTCTCAGCAAAGCCAGCGTAGAGTTTTTTAAAAATGAGGCAAAAAAACATAATACTCAGTATCAAAAGATGATTCGCAGGTTATTAGATGAATACGCGGCTCATCAAACCTAATCCGTCCATAACCTTGCTCTTTCAGCCGACGGCTGAACGCTGCGGCTAAAGAGCCCGTTAAGCAGGCGGCGGCATTTTATCGCCCGTATATTGACATGAGATGCTTTCTCAGAAAAGAAAATGATGCTTCCTAATTGCGAACAGGCTTATATCCCGGAACCGAAACTGACAAAGTACCTCCTATCCGAAACTCATGCCGTCGGAAAGGCTAAAGGAAAATACTTTCGGTCGCTGGGCTACACCGAAGCAAATACTGATCAGTTGGCCAAAGTCCTGCTAATGATTGCCAAATCTGAAAGAGTCAGCCAAGAAGTTGCCACTCATTATGGCACCAAGTATATTGTTGAAAGGAACGTCGTTACACCCAGCCGAACCACTGCACGGATACGCACTGTTTGGGTAGTCGAACCACACGATAAACGGCCACGCTTTGTGACGGCGTATCCCGTCTGAAAAGCCGATGCTTGAAAGGAGACAAGAATGATAGAAGAGCTGGACACAGTCGTTCTTTCCCGTGATATTCCTGAGCATGGACTCAAGCAAGGGGACATTGGCGCTGTTGTATACTGCTACAAAAGTGGAGAAGCCTTTGAGGTGGAGTTCATAACCGGACAGGGAGAAACCGTAGGAGTAGTTACTCTTAATAATGAGGCCATGCGTCCGATGCGAGCGAAGGAGATCCTGCACGTTCGGGAACTAAAGGCCGCATAACCAATAAGGATTGAGTCGATCAGCGACCTTTTGAGGAATCAAAACGACCTCGCCTTCTTTGCCGGTTTTGGGATTTCCGAGTGTCAATTTTCGACCGTCAACATCTTTCTTTGTCAGGTTGAGCAATTCGCTGACTCTCATGCCCGCATGTGCCATTAGTTCCAACATAAACAGTTTCTTGGTTTCACTGTTCTGAATATGATTTCGTCAACAACCTCCTTTTCCAGAATTGTCCAATGCACGACCCTGGACGGTTTGAACACTTTCCTGAGCATGGGGGTGGTGCAAGGGTTTTGGAGTTTTGGATCTCCAGCGTTTTTGATGAAATCGCGGATACTATTTTTTTCGAGTTTGTCCTGTGGTACTTCAGACAATAGTTAACGGCTTGTAATACTTTCATGATCTACCTCCTTTGTTTTGGGTTGATGAATACTTGGCCAAGAACTTGACAAAGTTTTATGATATTATAGAAATCCGCAACAAAATTGGTCGATTCGTCAGGGGTGCATTACGCGTTTGTCCGAAAAAAGTTACGTTCATCTTTCGCATATGATAGCCTTGCTTCAGAAGGAAGCAAGGCATGGAACAGAGAATCGTCATTCGCCGCAGAATTATCGATAGCATTGAATTAAACAGGATCAATGAAGTTATTGGTCGATATTGGGATAGAGGGCGTACATTCATTTCCCGGGAGTTATGCCGGATATGGGAATGGCGTCAACCCAATGGAGTTTATAAGGAACAAGTCTGCCGCATTCTCCTCAATGAATTAGAGAGGAAGGCACTAATACAACTTCCTCCTCGCCGGGGAGGGACAACAAGCGGAAAGCGACGATATTATGTGGAGCCAGATGAACCGCCCCGATATTCCAGAAAACCTATTGCAGGGAAACTCAAAGCCTTTCTTCCTGTGCAGCTCAAAATGGTCCGCCGCTGTCCCGAAGAAGAGCTGTGGAACTATCTGGTTTACCGCTACCATTATAAGAGTTACAAAATCATAGTTGGATCGCACCTGAAATACTTGGCGTTGATTAACGATACGCCTATCGCATGTCTGTCTTGGTCTTCCAGTATATTTCGCATTCGCT
>JAJSZR010000187.1 GCA_030262715.1 Deltaproteobacteria bacterium | reverse complement strand
GCCCAAATCAGAGCGCCCCCGGGAACTATTGTTAGAGAAAGGGCCTGAATATGTATCCGATGCAGGATTGGTGGCCATACTTCTTCGCACTGGGATAGAGGGAAAAGATGCGGTCACGTTGGGAAGAGATCTCCTCAAGCAATTTGGCGGTCTCAGGGGATTATTGAATGCGAACAAAAAAAACCTGGGAAAGATTAAGGGGATAGGAACCGCCAAGATTGCCCAGTTGCTTGCAGCCACTGAGATTGCCAAACGGCAGTTGAAGGAGGAGATTGTTGGCAAGACTGTTATCAACGGGCCGGAGGATGTCCTCGAATACCTTTCCTTATCAATGTCAAACCTTAAAGAGGAAATTTTTAAGGTTATTTATCTGAACAGTGCTAATGTCGTTCTGGCCGCTGAGGATTTATTCAAAGGCACTGTCGATCAATCCGCTGTCTATCCGAGAGAGATCATAAAAAAGGCCTTTGAACTGAATGCCTCAGGGCTCATCTTCGTCCACAATCACCCTTCCGGCGATCTAAAACCCAGCCAGCACGATTTATCTCTGAGGGAGAAACTTAACAAGGCCTGCCGCGCTGTTGATCTGACCCCACTCGATCACCTGATAATAGGTCCTGCCGGATACATATCATTCAAATAGAAAGATATACAGCTAAAATAATGATTAATATTATAGTTTGTCATCATATTTATTGAAGATAATCTATCTTAACAAGATTATTATTGACATGGGGGCAGTCCCCTCCATCAACGTATTGTAACGAACAAGGAGATGGGCTTCCATTTTATCAAGGTAACGCTGAATTTGGACCAAAATACCCAAGTCCACGAAAGTGGTGCAACAGGCCAAAAAAAATAGCTAATGAAGGGGATATCTTAATAAGCGTTCGTGCACCGGTGGGAGAAATAAATATTGCACCTCATAAGTGCTGTATTGGAAGGGGAATTGCGGCGGTTAAGGCGAAGGATGTGGATGATGGATTCTTATATCAATCTATGTTATTGCGTCGAAAAGTGCTTCAGAAAATGGCCCAAGGAAGCACATCCCAAGCCATTAATTATAGAGAGCTCTCAGAGATGTTGATTTTATTGCCTCCACCTCCCGAACAAAAAAAGATCGCCAAAATCTTAACAACACTGGACGATGCGATTGAGAAGACGACCCAGACTATCGAGAAGACAAAAGTGCTCAAAAAAGGCCTGATGCAAAGACCTGTGAACAAGCAAAAGAAAGCTGGCGAGGTCTTGAATCCAGTGGATGACGACATCGAAAAAGAATCGAATTACAAGGAGCAGCTAAAATCATTGAAAAAAGGTCTAATCCAGGTATTAGTAACAGGAAAGCTGCGTCTGGAGGTGTAATCGAAGGACAATCCCATATTTGGAGACACTCCTTATAGTGATAATTTTGCCCTTGGAAATAGCACTTTAAGGTCTCAAAACACCTTTTTGGGGAATGTTTATCCTTGAAGATCAACAGGATAGCTTGGTCCGACCCCAAAAGACCAAAACAAAAAACCAAAAGAACAAGGGGCTGATCAGCAAGATTGTCAAGATATGAGAAAGCAAACAAGAAAACAAGTTGCAGAAATAGACAACAGGCTCCCTTCCGGCGATCTCATCGGTGATATCCGCAGGCTCATCGAATCTGCCAGACAAAATGTTGCGGTAACGGTTAACGCCGGTTTGACCATTCTTTACTGGCAGATTGGCAGCCGCATCCGCCAGGATATTTTAGAGGAAAAACGGGCGGAGTACGGGAAAGAGATTGTTGCTACACTGTCGCAAGAATTAACCCATCATGTGGAGCTTCAACGCAAAAGGCGTCGGAAGCAATTAGATGTGGCTGAAGGCAAACCCAAATACGGGGGTAAGTGGACTAAGGGCGTTAATGTTCACTCTGTCCCCAGTAAGCCTCACACAGTCCCCTGCCCTACCCCATCAGATTCCTTCATTAATCCGCAGTCCAAAATCGGTATGACCGTATCCGTCGCAACGATGCGTTATAATACAAATTAAGTCTGGGCTTTACTTTGGTGCTTGTTCCTGATAAAAAATCTCGTTAAATCAATAAGAAACATGGCAGCTTAATTCTTACCTAAACCCGCTGAACGGGAGGAACAGCATGCGAGGTGACCGGTCAGCCAGGCAGCGGCCGATTTTGGGGGCTATTGAGCCTTGGAAGCATAGTACCAGCGTGGCTGAGCTTTCTGCTAAGAAGGCTGCCACCCCCGCACCCTCTGGCGTGATCTGGCTGCCATCCTCGCTATTCGAACTACATCTTTCTCCCAACTCGTGTTCAAAAGCTATCTGTTGCACCAATGTCAGACCCGATGTTCAACTTGCAACTATCACTCTCATTCATTTAGTCCGAATTGGCTGAAGCGCCGCCGAGGATGAGATACAAAGCCGACATAACCGCAGGATCACTCAAAGTCCGCGAGAGCAGGATCATTGCCGACCTGCTGCTGAGAAGCGTCAATGCGAAGGACTGGAAGAAAACGATTCTAAAGGACAATATCCTTCAGGCCAGGACCGCAGCGACCGCTGTTCGCCTTGGCAGGTTGATCCGTAAGCGACTGGAACTGATGAAACCAGAACTATGGAGGCTCGTCAGGGATGGTACGAGTGCCGTTGCTACCCACGCTGTTTTGGCAGCCGCTGTGAAGCACAGTCCACTCTTGGGGGACTTTCTCGATCTGGTCGTCCGAGAACAATACCGCGTTTTTACCAAAGCCCTGTCGAACAAGCTTTGGGAGGACTACTTAGATGACTGCCGTGGACGTGATCCGGATATGCCGGTTTGGAAAGAATCCACGAGAAAACGTCTCCGGTCATCAGTCTTCCAGATATTGGCCCAGGCCGGTTACATCGAGAACACCAAGTCGAAGAAACTGCAGGCCGTTCATATTGCTTCTCAGGTACTAGGCTACTTAGAGAAACACCACGAACATTATGTCCTACGCTGTATTCAGGTGGTACCATGAACGATTCACTGACCCAACGATTAAACGAAGTTCTCCCGAAGGTCACCTCAAAGGAATTCCTCAGTAGCAAAGGGCTCGGGAATGAGATTGCCTTTTACATTTTCGACTATCCGCCTGAGGAAGAACTCCGCATCCGCGGGCACATCCAGTTCCTCTTGGCCCACATTCCCAAACACAGGCCCGGGCTCCGAGTAAAGCATGTCAACCTGTTTGATCTAGTCGTTGATCATCTCAGGGAGCGGAATCTGCTGGAGCGCTCTTTCCAGATGCAGGAAGAAAAGGGCGACGAGGCACTGGAAAAGGCTCTCCGCAGCCCTCTCAAGCCAGAAAGGCTGGTACAGCTTTTCGCCGAATTGGCTCAACCACAGCATCAAGACCTAGTGCTCGTTTCAGGTGTGGGTAGCGTTTGGCCTTTGGTTCGGTCTCATACCCTGCTAAACAACCTGCAAACAGTCATGGGGCAGACGCCGCTTGTGATGTTTTACCCTGGCCGTTATGATGGTCAGGCCCTTCGACTATTCGGTAAGATCAAAAGCAACAACTACTATCGAGCTTTCAAGCTTGTTCCTTGAAAGAGGCCCACGATGCAGATCAAAAGCTTATTCAAAAAAGACATCTTCCGTTCGATCAATGGCGTGGTTAAGGCCCACCAACTGGACGATCGCTCCGTCTGGCAGGAACTTGACGAGTTCGTTATCACCAAAGAACTCGATAGGCATTTTCGCAAGTTCCTCTCGGCCTACTTGAACGTCATTGATAATCCCCACGATCCGGCCATCACTGGAAAGATGGGGGTATGGATATCGGGATTC
>JAJSZR010000186.1 GCA_030262715.1 Deltaproteobacteria bacterium | reverse complement strand
CATTTTCATCTGATCTATAATCCACTCGTATGGATGAATCCAATTGCTTTCCGTGATATTCTCTCGGGTTACGTGAAGCATACCGCCAACTTGAAGCTCTGACCAGGCCTCCTCTGTTTGTATCGTCCACAGGATCATGTCAATTCTTGAGTCCCAACAGAGGCATTAGTGGACAGGGTGAGATGCTTCGAGCCTCTGCAATGCCTCCGAAAAATCGACCGCGCCTTTTCCCGTCCACTGGATGCCATGGTTATTAGGCCATCGCACTGCTAAAAAGTTTTGTTGATAGCGTGCTTCCCAGGAAATAATCACGGATGCTTTGTTTTCAAGGCGCCCTGTCAAGAATGAAGACTTGAGCTTTATATTGCGATTAGCCCGCCTTCTTTATTTAATTAATCCCTTATTAAACCTTCAGCTATGCTGATGGTCCTAGCTTTGCTGTGCGGGTAAGTGGAGTATTTTTTCACCGCCCGCCCTAGTTGAATAGAAAAATAAAGGCATTCAACGGAGTAAACTTCGCTCAAGGCGCAAAGTTCGCAGAGGAAAAATATATTACACAAAAACCATAGCATGGCCATTTAAAGCATATATACCGACGAATAGAATTGTATAGTTGCCATAAGGCTTGTGGTTTTTGTTTTCTTTCCTCTCAAAGGAAAACAAAAAGGAAGTAACCTAGCGTTCTTTGCGTCTTAGCGGTGAACAACAAAGACCCTTTTAGGGGGTGGTTATTGACTCGACTACGATTAAAAAGATTATTCCAGCGCAAAATCCTCAACATAACACTGCTATGCCTGCGGTTTTGCTCAATCAAATCGACCAAATCCGACCTAAATCTGAGCGCGAATTCCAATGACTTATTCCTTTACGGGTCCTTAGCTCAAACGATCAACTTTGATGTGGAGAACTTTGGCGAGCCGCTTCGCCATGTCCGGTGCGAGCCGGCGTTTGCCTCTCTCGTAATCACTGATCATGTTCTGGCGAATGCGGAGTTTCTTTGCGAGCTGAGCTTGCGTCAAGCCAGCCTTGAGCCTAGCTGCTGCCAACAGGTTACCAACACGATTAGATTGCATTTCTTTCCAGAAATCAGTTTCTTCGACAGGCAGGCTGTCGGATTCGTCGGAGGTGAGTACACTTACTTCAAACTTTTTGCTTATCCATTCGATCAACTCCTCAACATTCTGACCATGTAATGACAACTCAATATGGGGCTTTTTCACGAGAGCCAACATAATACACCTCGATTTCTATTTCTCCTTTTCGACAAGTCCAGCAAGCCACATGACGACAAGTCAGACTTTTCTGAACTGGGCCTTCAGCCATCAGGTCTTCAATCAGTAAGAATAGAAGCTTTTGTACATTCTTGGGCAGCTTCTTTAATCCTCGGTCTACCTTCTTTTTGATTCTGACCTGATATCTCATAAAATAATAATATTATAACTAAATAGAGTAATATGCAAAGTGTTTTTTTGTGTGCGAACCCAGGCATAAGTGGCGGGCGGATACAGGTGATAACCATCCAACCTATTTCTCTCCTGGGTTGAGCGGTTCAACGTTCACGGTTCCCGGTTGAAGCCCTGCTTGGCTGTTAACAAAAGGATAACGTGTCAATAGGGGCGAATGTTATGTTTCACCCAATGGGTGAAAGAAGCTAATTTGAGCATTGTGTTATAAAGTTAAGAATATCAGTAGACTATAACCTTTGAACCCTGAACCCTGAACCTGGAACCGATCATTTTAGGTCTCTATTTCTCTTGGTTCCGTAAGAAGTTTGACTCCGTCTGAGATTTGTGCAATTCGTTGTTTAGAGAGTGTTCCGATTTTTTCTGAAAGGTCGCTTTTATTCACAGTGAAGATTTGAGATATGTTTACAACGCTTTTCTTGGGCAAGTTTGCTTCGCCTTTGTTGAGTATTACATTACCCGGGGCTTTGGATCTTTTGAGATTTGAAGTCAACGAACATACGACAACCGTATTAATTCGACTACGATTAAAAAGATTATTCTGAATTATAACATGCGGGTGTCGATAAGCAGGTTCTGATCCGGAGGAATCGTCAAAATCTATCCAATATACATCGCCTTGATTGATTACCATTGGTCCTTTACCATTTTCAAATGACGCGGTCGCATTTTTTCAACAATTTTTGTTTCGGGCCCCTGCAGATCATCATATGCTTCATTAATAGCTTTAAGAAGTTCCATGTTTTTATGACGCTGTATAAACTCCTGAACTGCCATCACAAATAGGCGACTTCTCGAAATATTCAAATTTTGAGCAAGTTCATTCACTTGATCAAATATTGGCTTTTCGATTGATATTCCAGTTTTAATATTTGGCATCGGTATACCTCCTTATAATATTTATAGTATAATTTTTGGTATAACCAATGTCAATACTTAAATATACACCCAACGGCCTGCATCATCGGTGGCGCCTAAGAACTTGCTCGTCAGGCCGCGGCGCTTCTCGCGGTCAGGTGCGGTAGCATTGTTAGCCCTGTATTTCATTGTTTTTATAGGTTAAATCCAACAGCCTTTTCAGGTTGTTCTCAATGTACTCAAGCAACTTTGTAGATAAATTTTCGTCTACGAGATCAAGGCCGTAATGACTTGCTATGTAACTGAATGCGAATGACATTTGAGGGATATCAAATAGGTCTCCAACAATCTCTTTCGTTGCCACATAACTCGATAATGCGGCTTCTGTAGCTTTTTCTAAATTTTGTTTTGTATTTTTTACCCCTCTAAATTTCAGACATATTGCTGGACCAAGATGAAAGAGATCTTCTGGATTGATTTCCTGACCAACAAACTTCCCAAATGGAAGGGTTTCATATGCATCACAATATGCTTTTGCAATCTCTTCCAGCCACGCTTGTCGGGTTGGTGGTATTTTATTTTTGGCGTGTATCATGTCCTGTTATTTTATATTGGCCAACGCCGGTTATGGCATTTTTTAGGTAGTTGAATCAGAAAAGATCATCATCTTCAGTTTGATCCATATATTCCCACATTTCATTCTGATGAAGCCATATTGGATCAGCGTTTCTTTTGATGAACTCATCTGCATCCATGCCATCTATTGTGGCAAGCCTTTTGACACGCTTTTGCTTACCATTCATAAAAATGGTCATATATTCTTTTTGTCTCTTTTTCTTTGCTGCCTTTTGGGCAGGAGATAGTTTTTTCTTTTGTTTAGCCATATGTATGAATAAATAATTTTCTTGGGCTCGATTGAGATAACCTGGTCTGGTCTCTACGCGGTAACAGGCCCTCTGGTTTGTGGCCGCTCGCTGGTGCCCTGACCTTCCACATCGTTATTATTCCATGCATAAATTCCTGACAAGTTTTCTCTGCTATTTTATTTTCTGCTTTCTGTATATCATGTCATGTGGAAGAATATCATGCTTCGTGAGAACAACTCCCTTGCTCAACTATTCCTCCAGCATTACGGACACAATTTGGGGCGTATTTAACGTATCCGGATTTATTGAGAAGTTACTCATTATTAATGGCATCAGATACACGGTCTTAAGATATAGAGACAGTAAGTCCTCGCACAACCGCGTAAAGCAAAATCACTATATATTGTGATGTATTTTTTCTTGACACACAAGCTATAGTTTCCTATAATAGCAGGCCAAGAAAGCTATTCTATAAGTATCAATCAGTATCAGTTGCCGGTTTCCGGTGATAAAGACATGGCTGTTGATCGAAATCTGAAAAAAAAGAAAAGGCGCGAACAGAAACGGACAGAGCGGCGCCAAGCAAAGGGCCGCCTGTTCCGCCGCGGAAAACTGGAAGAATATAGCTGGTACGCATCCGA
>JAJSZR010000185.1 GCA_030262715.1 Deltaproteobacteria bacterium | reverse complement strand
CAACATATTTGACCCGCACTCCCCGTCATTCCCGCCGCCTATTCCCTTTGGTGGAAAGCGTCTCCTTTCAGATTGAATGGATACAACTGCATCTTCCAGGAAAAGAAATTCCCGGGTAAGACCCATCCCACCCGGGTGAATACCCTCTCCTCCTGATCCTTCCCTGAGAGCGGTCTTCACGACCCTTATAGGATAGGCGCTCTCAAGGGCTTCAACCGGAGTAGTAGCCGTGTTGGTCATATGTACCTGAACTGCACTTGCTCCGTCGCACTTCGGGCTGCCACCCATCCCGCCGGCAATGGTCTCGTAATAGGTCTTTTTCTCCCATCCGATTGCAAGATTATTCATGGTGCCCTGTCCCTGGGCAGGGATTTGATCAGGTAAAAGATCCTTTAATGCAAGGAGGAGCACATCAACAATCCTCTGGGATGTCTCCACATTCCCGGAGCTGACTGCCGCCGGTGGCCTTGGGTTAAGGAGAGAACCCTCAGGTGCTGTCACGTGCACGTTTTCGTAACATCCGTGGTTTGGCGGGATGTCCGGAGGCAGAAGGCACCTGAGCACATAATATACCGCTGACTTGGTTACGCTCAGGGGTGTGTTGGCATTTCCCCTGCTCTGGGGGGCTGTGCCTGTGAAATCCGCCTCGAAGCGTGCACCCTTAATCCTGATCTTTACACGTATGGAAATAGGATTATCTTCACCATCCAGGTAATCAATCGCTTCTGCCTCCCCATCAGGCAAGTCAAAGAGATGGGCCGTCATTCTCGATTTGGCATAGTCAATAATGGCTTCTACGAATTGGTCAAAGGCCCTTTCCCTATAGCGGCTTATGAAATCAATACACCTTGATATGCCGAGCCGGTTTGCCCCCACTTGAGCATTTAAATCTCCAATACGTTCCGCAGGATTTCTTGTCTTTTTTTCAAAGACTGCTCGCACATGATCCTGAATGACATCTCTTTTCGCAAATAGGACAGGAGGAATGACAATGCCCTCTTCATAAAGTGTGCTGCTCGATCCGGGCATGGACCCAGGCGTGTCGCCGCCCACATCGGCATGATGTGCCCGGTTAACGGCATATCCCTTCAGCTTGCCTTCCCAGAAAAAAGGTGCGATCAAGGTAATATCCGGCAGATGAGATCCACCCCGGTACGGATCGTTCACAATGACCTGATCCCCAGGACTCAGCTCGGGGAAGTCAACCGCAACGGCCTTCACAGCCGATGGCATGGCCCCGAGGTGTACAGGGATGTGCTCGGCCTGGGCAATGAGACGACCTTTGGCATCAAACACGGCACAGCTTTCATCCAGACGCTCCTTGATATTCGGAGAAAAGGCGGTTCGCCTGAGATTCGCCCCCATCTCTTCGGGAATGGCCAGGATGAGGTGTTTAAAGACTTCAAGTGTTACCGGGTCAAGGATGGACATGCTTTTTTTGTAAGCGTTCACAGGGCACCGCATCTGCTTTGTTGTCGGGCATTTGAAGTACAGGGAGTACGTCTGCGTACCCTCCGCCTCGCATCTGCAGCACCCTGTAAACGCTTACAGTTCGGTTGGTTGCGGTAAAACAGGCGTTGTAATCCCGTGAACGGTTCCCTTTTTTTAACCTGTGCGGTTAGCCTTTTGCCATTAGCCTTTGGATAAAACTGTTCCACCTCCTCGTTGTCCAGTTCAACCTTAATGACATCAGGCAGGTCAAGGGCCTCATAGTCAGCACGCAACTCTTTGTCAGTGTCGTACCAGAAGACGATACGGTGCCGGTCAAAGATTTTTTTGAGTGGTTCCTGAATATCATTTTATTCGCCTTCGGCGCAAGTTTTCAGAGGGCTGTGTCCAGTTGTGAGTTTTTTCTGTCCACTGTCAACTGAACATCAAAAACTTATTTATTAACTTGCCAAAGGCCGCCTTTTGCCGGCCCAATCCGTTTTAACTGGTTGCTTTTCTGTAATTTGGCAATTTGTTTTTCAATGGCTCTAGTGCTTATTCCGAGCGCCTTTGCCAGTTGCGGGATAGTCATTTCCGGAGTATCGGCAAGCAGTTCCAATATTTTCACCGAACTTTTCACCGAACTATTTTCGGCGGTTCGGTGAACTGTTACGGTGAAAATGCATCCCTCACGATCATCCATAAAATCGATTTTCTGCCAATCGTCTAATGCCCTTCTGATCCCTGAACCGATGCCTTTATAGGGCAGTAGTCCTTTAGCAATATAGGAAACCAGTATCGGATTGCGGATATTGGAGTTGCCTGCCAGAATTTTTTCCACTGTCAAATTGTTTGGAAGGTGGCCGGGACTAATAATCTCAATGCGGTTATCGAATATAAACAACCGGATCGGAGCACTGATCAAATAATCCCTGTGAACCAGAGCGTTAACTAAAAGTTCTTCAAAAACCGATTCCGGAATTTCAGGGACACCTGGTGCATTTACACCTCGCCCTGCTTGGATTTTGTGAAGATTTCGCATGACAAAGGCGAGGGAATCATTGAATACTTTTTCCAGTGGTCCGGAAAAATCTTCTGTATCTAAATATGTTGTAGAATGAATATCATTGCCCGGATAACGGATCGCTTTGACTATGAATTGCGGTTTGATCCACTCCGGTTTTTCCGCAAACAGCAAAACTCCGGCAAGGTTCAGCATCCCATTATCCGCGGCCAGATTCATATTCTGCAGGAGTTTGGTTAAACTTTGTGGATCTTCGGGAAACTCCTGGTGATATATGTCTCTCAAAAAGTCCCTGAATCTTAATTTATCCAGTTTGTCGAAACCAGCTTTTGTGGGCAACTCATCAGCGTGGAATTGATCTACACTTTGAAATAGACGGCGAAGTTCTTCCTTGGAATTTACACGCCGTTTATCCGAACCGTTTTTTAGCCAAATGACCCCATTTTTGTCAAAATAGGGCTTATCGATTCCCTTGGGTACTGTCAGAACAATAATAATTCTGTTGTTGCCAGCAGGGATATTCTCGGTCTGAACAGTCAGCGGACTCCGCACATATTGACTGGCTGTATTGCTAATCAGCTGGTTGACGCGGCTTACATCTTTATTTGGTAATCCCGGCAAAGAGCCATCATCGGCAACACCGATAAAAATAACGCCCCCCTCGCTATTGGCAAAAGCAGCCATCTCAGCTGCCAACGAGTCAGCATTGCGCACATCCGTTTTGAATTGCCGGCGGCTGTCTTCTCCAAGAGAGATTTGTTTTTTTAATTCATTCATATTTATTTGCTTAACCCCAGCACTTTTTTCAGGACCTCCCTTGCCAGACTTAGGGTAGTTTACTTTAACGCCGTCATCAAGATTGATTTCGTTTTTCTGGGTGGCGAGGGGCTAGAGGGTTTCTCGTTCGTAGTCGTCCAGTTCGGCGATGGTTTTCTTAAGTTTTTCAATTTCTTTCAGGGCCTTTGTTTTTTCTGTCTTGGAGGCTGAAGCGCTGATACTGATGGCCTCCAGGTGTTCGCGCCTCGCAGCCTTGACAGCTTTGGAGATTTCCGCTGAACCTGAAGGTGGCGATGACGGAGGGCGGCAAAACCGCCCCTGCCTCCGGCGGGGCTCAGCTCAAAGGGCTGGGATAATAGATTGGCAATACCGGAAAGGATTCTACCTTATTTCTGGTGAATTTGTGTCTTGACAATGGGGTCCACTTTAAAGAGAGACAATATATGGGGCGCTTCTTGTACCGCTTCACCTCTTCGGCTAAGAGACAAGTTTTTTTAAGGAATAGCTGACTAACTGTTGTCAACAAATAGAAATGTCCGGTTTTGTAACAAATAAACTGTCCGGTTTTTCTGGTTTTAAATTCAATCCCTGTTCTGCAAGCCGGTAGGCTTCAGAATGGGGACA
>JAJSZR010000184.1 GCA_030262715.1 Deltaproteobacteria bacterium | reverse complement strand
GGAGATTTATGATACTTTTTTGATAAAAAATCAATAGGATATGCTTAGAACTCAACATTAATAAAGACTTAACATTTATCAATTTATGTTGAGCTCAACATAAATTGATGATCAGGGGCTTATAGGCAGGGAGATGTTTGCCATTGACGGCTGCAAGCTGCCATCCAATGCCTCCAAGGAGCAGAGCGGAACAAAGGCCGACTTCGAGAAGAAGGCCGCCAAGATGGAGACGGCCATTTCCGGGATACTTAAAAGACACCGGGAAAATGATCTCGCCAAGACTGATAAGGAAATCATTGCTAAGGAAGAGAAATATATAAAGACACTCCGTAAGCGGGTGAAGAAGATTCGAGAGTGGCTTTCAGAGAATGATGAGAAGATAGGAAAGGCCGGCAAGCCCATAAAGAGCAACATCACCGACAATGAGAGCGCCAAGATGAAGACATCCAAAGGCGTGATCCAGTGCTATGACGGAGTGACGGCAGTGGACGGCAAGCACCAGGTAATCGTTTATGCTGAAGCCTTTGGCCAGGCGCAGGAACACGATCTTCTCAAGCCCATGGTAGAAGGGGTACGTGATAATTTCGAGTCTATCTGCAATAAAGAAGACGTCTTCAAAGACGCCAAGCTCTTGGCAGACAGCGGTTTTCATACGGAACAGAATATGAAGATGCTCTTTTCCGAAGAGATAGATGCATATGTGGCAGACAATCTGTTCCGCAAACGGGATCCCCGTTTTGCCGATGCCGAGCGTTATAAAAAACGTCACCGCCGCAATCTATTTACACCCAAGGATTTTACCTTTCCTGAGGATCTAAGCCACTGCATTTGTCCTGCCGGAAAGCGACTGTACCGCAGCGGTGGCAATGCTGTTAGCAAAGGCGGCTTTCGGTCGGTGAGATTCAAGGGTCCTAAGTCAGCCTACGTTCACTGCAAACTACGGTCTCAATGTCTTAGACATCCGGAACGCACTGAGATTCGTCAGGTGGCCTATTTTATTGGCAGAACGGAAAAAGGAAAGAACACCTTCACCGGGAGGATGAAACGCAAAATCGACTCAGCCGCAGGCCGGGCGCTTTACGCCATACGTCTTGCGATTGGGGAGCCGCCATTTGCCAACATCAGGTCCGCTCTCCGCCTGGATAGATTTACTATACGCGGCAAACGAAAGGTGAATGTCCAATGGAACCTGTTCTGCATTGTACACAACATGAAAAAGATTCAACGTTATGGGCCTGGATTTGCATAACCATCAGAGAAAATAGCAGGATGCCGCTCAAATAATCGGGCGGGAATCCTTTGGAAGGGGTGCAAGGTGACGTAAGCTGAGTTTGAAAGTATAACGGCAACTGAAGCTGGAATGGAACCCCCGGATACTGACTTAAAAATCGGCACCGCCGGGAAAAGGGCAACACTTTCAAAAGGACTTTTTCTACAGACTCGTTCCGCATTTATCTAAAAATAGACTTGACCAACAATCTAATGGTATGATATATAATACCGCATGCGAGTTATTATTGATACAAATGTACTGGTCACAGCTTTAAAATCGCGTCGAGGCGCTTCGTACAAACTGGTCTCCCTCCTCCCCAGTAATAGGTTTTCCATCGCAATTTCAGTACCTTTAGTTCTTGAATATGAAGCAGTATTGAGGCGCGGCAAACTTCCTGATGCAATCACTCAAAAAGACATCAGTGATTTCATTGACTTTCTCTGTTCCATTAGTTTCCGTCAAGATATCTTTTTTCTTTGGCGTCCTTTTTTGCCAGATCCTTCTGATGATCTTGTCCTAGAAGTGGCTGTGGCTGCAAATTGCGATGCAATTATTACATATAACAAACGACATTTTCGCGATATTGGAAAATTCGGATTAAGAATTCTTGATCCTAAAGAGTTTCTTACCGAGATAGGAGTGATATCATGAGTACATTAAGTTTACGTTTACCCAATTCTCTTCACGAGCAAATACGACGGCTGGCTAAAAGAGAGGGCATCTCCATAAATCAGTTTGTGGCCTCTGCTGCATCTGAAAAAATGGCTGCATTATTGACCGAGGAATACTTAGAAAAAAGGGCCAAAAGGGCTAGTCAAAAAAAATTCCTGGCTATGCTCAATAAGGTACCGGATGTCCCGCCAGAGAATCATGATAGATTATAGATTCAACGCGCCGGGTGAGCTTTTTCGGGTACAAGAAATATAATTTTCACGAAGGAGAATAGGCATGTCTTCTCGAAAGCGAGCAAAAAATCATCCAATTTATCAACTAAAAATAACTTTAAAGGGCAGTAAGCCGCCAATTTGGAGAAGAGTGCAAGTTGCGAGCAATACAACGCTATCTGAACTACACGAAATAATTCAAGTTGCTATGGGCTGGTGGGACAGTCATCTCCACCAATTTATCATTCACGGAGAAAATTTCGGCATTCCCGACCCTGACTTCGACTTCACGGAGGTCACAAGTGAAAGGGGCACGAAATTGTCCGGAGTGATTTCATCTGAAAAAGATAAATTCTTTTATGAATACGATTTTGGTGATAGTTGGGAGCACGTGATTTTGGTCGAAAAAATTCTGCCTCCGGACCCCAACATCTCATATCCTATCTGCCTGAAAGGAAAGCGGGCTTGTCCTCCGGAAGACTGCGGTGGTATCTGGGGATATAATGACTTCTTGGAGGCGATCCAAGACCCTGACCATCTAGAACATGACGACATGTTGGAATGGGTGGGGGGCGAATTTGATTCGGAGGCCTTTTCCTTGGATGAAGTTAATTCGCGGCTTAAGAATATCATATGAAAGGGGACTAAAGAAATTTTTCAATGGCTCAAAAGTTAATGCCAAAGGAGCATCACTCGATACTCCATAGACACTGACCACAGGAAATAAGGATGTCCGGCAATATCACTAGTCAAAATAGTTTCAAGAACGAGATCATCGAGTCTATAGACAGCACAGGTGACTGCTGAAAGGGCCTCGCAGGCGTAGGACTGCGCCTGAGGAATCCTGCAACACCAATGGGTTACAAGATGGAAACCCTTATTGACTATGAGACCCTGTCAAAAATGAAAAAGCTCCTAAAGATAGTGGGAGGAAGGATCCTTTTAAAAGAGTCCCATTGCACCTTTGTCAGACTGATAATAGAAAAGGGCCTCAACACTCATGACACAGGTACTTGTGACAGTCCTCACTAACCCCACTTTCGCACTTTTTTAAAATATAGTTGATATTATTGAGAATTTGGCCACAGACATACAGGCATCCCCTACTTTTTTACTTATGCCAGATTCTTTGTTGTCGGCAGATTTTGATAATCAATTCCCAACTTCTGGTAAATGTCTATGTGAACTCCCTCCGGTATCCCTGGTCTTCTCACATTGATCACCGTGCCACCAACTGTAGGCAGTTGAATAGTCGAATAATTACGGCAGCAGACGGGGTATTTTCTGCATAATCAGCTATTACTTCCGTCTGGATCTGTTGTCAACAAATAGAAATGTCCGGTTTTGTAACAAATAAACTGTCCGGTTTTTCTGGTTTTAAATTCAATCCCTGTTCTGCAAGCCGGTAAGCTTCAGAATGGGGACAAAGGCCGCAGGCCTTATCAGGCAGCCGCTTGAATTTCATCGTTTATTAAATGGCCCTTAATATCATAAATGGCCAGCTTCCTGGGACCATGAAAAACGGCCAAACGCCCATTGGTATATTTGTGTACCCTAACTTTCGCCTTTACATAGTGACAGCGATATTGGTCTTCAGGTATTTGCAGTGATGTAACCGTTCACTCCCCCCCTCTATTTCTACCCTGGGATTATGGAAGGAGCGAGGCCTTTTCTACCAAGGGCTATCGTTTGAGCGATATACTGCCAGGGATCTTGATT
>JAJSZR010000183.1 GCA_030262715.1 Deltaproteobacteria bacterium | reverse complement strand
TTTTCAGGAGAAATTATTTTTTTGGCAGGAATTATATTCCTCCTTGGAATTGCGATGCTGATGGCCAAAAGAGGTCGGCGCAAAGTACGTATGGATGTTTCTGAGGGTTCGGCTGAGCAACTCGCTTGCAATGCCGGTGGTACCTTAGCATAGGCAAGTGGTGGCCAAAATGGGCAGCCATTGGGGTTTTGCTATTTATTGTGTTGGTCAATTTCAGCGCTACCCAAGTAAGGGCCACGCCTTTAATTCGTTCCCTTGATTTTCTGCCTGTCCATATAGGTGAGTTTGTCTTGGTCGGTGACAGCGAAATGGATTCAAGGGTGGTGGAAAACCTCGGTGTGGACCACTACGCTGTGCGTGTCTACAGGTCTCCATCAGGATATGATCTCTGGCTCTATATAGGATACTTTGAGGAGCAAAAAGAAGGGGCAATGATTCATTCCCCCAAGCACTGCTATCCCGGAAGTGGCTGGATGCCTTTATCTAGCAAAATCATAAAGATCAAGATCCCGGATTCTAATAATACAATTGAAATCAACGAATACATTCTTGCCAAAAGTGATGCCAAACAGCTTGTTTACTACTGGTATCAGTCACGAGGCAGGATCGTGGCCAATGAGTATTTGGATCGTTTCTTTATGCTCCTTGACTCACTTACTAAAAACGATCAGATGGTGCCTTGGTCCGCAACTCCGGTCCTGCCGATAACGTGCAAAAAGCCCGGAAGTTTCAGCAACAGTTCATAAATGCCCTCTATCCTGTGCTGGCGGAATTCCTGCCATCGTGATCTGGATATTTGAAAGACTCCTCCCATATGCAAACGGTGTGGTCAGTACTTTTGCTTCATACAAACTCCGCATCCTGAAAGAATTTGATGCCTGTATCCACCCCAAGGGGAAAAGGGTCTCTTCTTCGCCGTGAAGGGCTTTATCACTCCAACATGTGTACGTGGAGCCGGCAACGAGAAAAGGGGGAGTTGCAGGGCCTGTCTCCCAAGAAGCGGGGCCGAAGAGCTAAAGAAGTCAACCCCGGGCTGTGAAGAGGACTCAAGTGGCCTTGGTGGTGAAATTATTCATTATGTACAGTTGGCCGTCATTTTAGCAATTATTTTATGCGGCGGAAGCAGCATTTGCAGTGGCGGCAAGGTCCATTAATCATGAATAGAATACCACGGACAAATAAAAGAAATTTGAGGCTGGAACAGAATATCATTTCGGTTTTCAAACAATTTAAACCGGAAAAGATCATCCTTTTCGGATCTTATGCAAAAGAAGAAAATGACGCTGAAAGCGATATTGACATTATTGTAGTTTATCAGACCGAAAAAAAGTTTATGAACAGACTTGAGGAACTCTACCTGAGTTGGACGCTGCCAAAAGCCGTTGATATACTTGCTTATACACCCGACGAGTTTGATCAGATGCAAAAAGAAAATTTTTTTATCCAAGATGCCGTAAAAGAAGGAATAGTCATTTATGAAAGCATCGAATAAAGAGGCCCGGCGTTGGTTTTTGCAAAGTGTAGATGATTATCAATTTGTAAAATGGGTTTTAAAGGAAGGCATCTTTTTTGACAAGGGATGTTTCATTTCCCAGCAGGCAGGAGAAAAGGCATTAAAAGCATGCTTGTATGCATTGGGGGAAAGACGGATTATCGGCCATTCTCTGTATGAGATGGCGGATGAAATTTCAAAACATGACCCTCGGTATAAAGAAATATCGTCAGAGGCAAAGCGGTTGGACAGGTTCTATATACCAACTCGCTATCCAAATGGAATCCCCGGTGGCAGTCCTTTTGAGGTATATGACAAAAATGATCTTGCCAGGGCATATGAAGATTTGGATAAAGTCATTAATCTCTGCCGCCTGTTTCTCAAGGAAAAAGGAATCTCTGCGACCGATTGACTATAATTCTCGTAACTACTTGTCAGGGACCAATTTGGGCTTTGGATCAAACCTAATCTCCGGTCCTACCGGATGATGTGCAAAAAGCCCGGAAGTTTCAGCAACAGTTCATAAATGCCCTCTATCCTATGTTGACAGAATTTTTGCCGTCGTGATAGGGTTTGTTGAGTTATAGGGTTTGTTGAGTTATAGGGTTTGTTGAGTTATTGAGTTATTGAGTTATTGAGTTATTGAGTTATTGGGTTCGTTTAATCCCCTAATCCTTATTACTGTTTTTCTTTGTCCCCTATTCATTCCTGCACACCCTTTAGACAAGATGAACAGGCTTTGCTATCTGAGACTATCTGGTTTATAGCCTACCTCAGCGGATCTTGACCGCTCAGACATTTTACGAAGAAATTTCTATGATCTATCAGTCCGATCAACTCTCAGAAAACGGGAGGCCTTGAGATGAATGTGAAAGTAATTTTCCCTGAGGAACTTCTGCTCGCCTTGAGAGAAGACCCGGAGAGCTTTCGTAAAAAGGTTCTTATCTTCACGTTGGCAAATTATATGAGGCGGGTCGCATCTCTGGAGGGTACCGCTGGGACTTCTACCGGCTTCTTTCGGATAACGGATTTGCCTTACTCGACTACCCGGACGAAGAGCTGGATCAGGAAGGCAAGATAGGCAGTGAATGGCACAGACGGATTCAAGACCAATAAAGGCAGTGGTCAATAGCACTCCGCTAATTGCTCTTTCTATGCTAAACCATCAGTTCGTCTTGAAAGCCCTTTTTGATTGAAACGTTTCCATCATCGGCAATTTCTTTATTGATGCTTTCATCCGGTTTTGATATTAAATCCCTGGAGTGTGATTATCCCAGATTATGCAGCTGCCGAGGTTGCCGAAGATGCGAGGCGGAGGGCACGCAGACGTACTTGTGTACTTCAAGTACCCGACAACAAAGCAGATTCGGCAAGATCGGCAGCCCCTTGCGGCTTCAAATGCCGAAAAATATAATCTGGCATCGATTCACCTGAATGATGAATTGATCTGTGACCCTTGATGATAGATAACCCGTTCATTTTTCCAAATAAAAATCTTTTTTCGGCATTTGAAGTACATAATCTGGGATTATGCTTACCATATACATTCAGAAGGCAATGAGTAAGGCCGTGTACGAAAAACTGGAAGATGGAACGTACTGTGGAGAGATGCCGGACTGTCCCGGAGCGATTGCCTTTGGGACTACTCTGTACGAATGTCGAAGAGAGCTCCAGTTCGCCTAAGAAGATTGGTTAGTCAACGGTTTGAGACACGGTGATGAAATACCTGTCATGTAACTGTTCACACACAGCGTTACTAACTCTGCTGCATCATTGTTCAATGTCCAGCCTTTCATTTTCGACTTCTAGGGGCCAGGACAGTTTTGCCAGAAGCTGAAGATATCAATAAGTAAAAGGGGCTTCCAAAAGCAAATAAAAGTCTGGAAAAGGCGAAAAGACGACTAAGGAGAGGAAAATGAGAGTCACTACCCTTAGAAAACCTAAAACTACGGGAATTGCCCTTGACGAAGCCTTGGGTACTTTATTGGAAGAGTTGGGTGAAGAGTGTCAAAACACCTTGAAATTGCTGGCGCAATTAAAAATAAGCCACGCGAGCACTGAGCAGATAGAGGATATTTTAGCCGAGCTAACAGCATCAGTGGTGCATTTACATGCTCATACCGATGGGTTGGACGACCTGATCAGCGACCAGCTAGAAAAGCTCTAATTCGACCGAATTGGTTATTTCTTGAGGCGAAATACATGAACCCAGCCAAACTATTTAGGGCCACTTCCGCCGAAGGCGGATTGCTCTTTCTCAGTTTCGTCCAGCCGTCGCAGCTTGACAGATGCTATGGCAAGGCAAGCTGGAAACTGAGAAAAAATCTGTGTAATCCTGCCTGCCCCGTAAGTGGGGACCATCGTACTGGGGTAAATCCTGTCTAAACTATAAC
>JAJSZR010000182.1 GCA_030262715.1 Deltaproteobacteria bacterium | reverse complement strand
GATGAGCAGATGCCTAAAGCTGAGGCATTTCGACATGCGTGTGCCGTTAAAAAAGCTATCATCATCTTGAACTGCTGAGCCCAATAGACGGCACTGCTCATCATTAGCTGGCCAAATTGAAATGAAAATAGTTAAGAGCTCCCGGCATCAAAAAATCATTGGCAACTTGGGCGAGGACCTGCTATGCAATTGGCTTTCTCGCTCGGGGTTTGAGGTCACTGTTGTTGATCATACTGGAATCGATGTTGTTGCCTACAATCCGGATACAGGTCAAAGATTTGGGGTTACGGTGAAATCTAGGACACGGGAAAAGGGAACTGAGACCTCTTCTGTTAACATATTCTCATACCAGAAAGGTAAAAATGACAGACAAAAAGTTCTTGATGCTTGCAAAGCTTTCGCATGCGAGCCCTGGATAGCTATCTACGTTGAATCGTCTGAATCCGCTGACCTTTTAATGTTGAGTCTGAAACACTACGACCAAGAATACCGTGGTAAAAGCAACCGAGCGGTTGATGATTGGAAAATGGGTGAAAAATATAGGAAAAGGTATGAGATTGACCCGAATGTAAGACACATCCATATGGCCTTTTCGGGAAGATCTTGGACGTGGGCTTAAGGCAAGCTTCCGCTAACCAGCGGCTGAAGTAGGACTGGCAAAATCGCTGGCGCTTTTTTGCCCGCCCCTTAGCCGCATGCCCTTGGATGGGAGGGATGAGAACCGACATAAAATGTGAGGTCAAAAAATGAACAAAAGAATTTCAGTTAATCCGAATATCCATTTTGGGAAACCCTGTATCAGTGGTACCAGGGTTCCGGTACAGAGCATCCTTGAATTGGTAAGAGAAGGACTGTCCTTTGAAGAAATAATCCATGATTATCATCCCGGGATTGAAATCGGGGACATTCAGGCATGTATCCAGTATGCTATTAATATTATAACATTCGAAGATATTCACATAGCGACTGAAACAGCATGAAATTCCTTGCGGATCAGGATGCCTACGCTATAACCACGCGTTTCCTCAGTAACTTGGGGCACGATGTCATCACCGCCTCTGAAATAGGTCTCTCTGAAGCAGACGACATAGATTTGCTGAAAACATCAGTGGAACGAAATCGCATATTCATTACACGGGACAGAGATTTTGGAGGGCTTGTCTTCGTTGAAGGAATAGGAACAGGAGTTATTTATCTTCGGATGGTGCCCTCCACCAAAAAAGCTGTACATGGAGAATTAGAGCGAATTTTAAAGGTATATTCTGAAAATGATCTGAAGAGAGCTTTCGTTGTGGTTGAACCGGGAAGACACAGATTTAGAAGGCTGCCTGGTTCAGAGAGCGTCCACTAGGTCAGACAGGATTTACAGGATAATGCAGATATATCATTTTTTGCCTTTCCAGAAAAAAGGTAAAAAAAATGGCATCCCTTTTTGAGGGAGGGGTGCGATAAACAGAGTTTTGGGATCTGGCTCCACCACGGCATCGGAAAGTCAGGTGCCCTCTTTTCACGCCGAAGACGGATTGAGTTTTCTCCCTTTCTTCAGGGAAGGGAGAAAGACAAAAAAAATTCTGCTTGCCCCGTGAAATTAGAAGACCATTTCACTAGGGTTAATCCTGTTGATCCTGTCTAAGAATGAAAAAAGGGATGAGAAACCCAATATTCCTTGGCAGAAGTAGCCCGACAGCTCGGAGTTTCTATGTCTGCCATTTCCAAGGCACTTACAAGGAGAATGAAAGAGTAGGTCAAGCTGGTCAATTACGTCCCCAATTTTCCCACACCAATTTTCCCACAAGGGCAACGACCACATCATTGACGCCGTGCGCTGCGCCATGCTGGTAGGGGAGCAGGCCAACCTCGACCAGATCGGGGAGGAGACAGTCTCCCTTAAGCCGGTGCTCACCGATCCGGTGTTCCTATAATTTTCAGATTCCCCTTGATTTCTTGGCTAAAATCAGACATATTGTTACCACTTAAGAACAAGTGGAGACCCTTTGTCTGGAGCCAAAAATGAAAGAACGGCCTGAAGAAATCTTCCGCAAGTACGGTGGCCAACTTCGAATGAGTGAGGCTATCGCTCACGGTATCACACGTTACATGCTTTATTTGCTCAGGGACAAGGGCGTCATCGAGCAGGTGAGCAGAGGCATCTATCGGCTGGTGGAACTACCTCCAATCGGCAACCCCGATCTGGTTACGGTGAGCCTTCGCTTCCCAAACGCCGTTATCTGTCTTGTCTCCGCACTGGCCTATCATGACATTACAACCCAGATTCCACATGATGTTTCCGTGGCGGTGCCTAGGGACTCACGGATGCCGTCACTCGACTATCCTCCCATCCAGGCCCACAGATTCTCGAATGAAGCATACAAATCCGGCATCGAAAAGCATCTAATTGATGGAGTACACGTCAAAGTCTACAGCCCCGAAAAAACTCTGGCCGACTGCTTCAAGTTTCGTAATAAAATCGGAATGGACGTGGTGCTGGAAGCACTGAAACTCTACAAGACACGAAAGAAATTCGACCTTGGTGAACTGCTCAAATACGCCAAGATCTGCCGGGTCGAAAAGGTGATGCGGCCATACCTGGAGGCAACGATATGAAGTCTCCCAGAAACATCCCCGCGTCCGTCCGGCAACGCCTCCTCAACCGGGCCAAGAGCGACCGACGGCCATTCAACGAGTTGCTTCAATACTATGCCATGGAGCGATTCCTCTACCGGCTATCCCAATCCGCTCACGCCGACCGATTTATTCTCAAAGGCGCTTTGATGTTGAGAGTCTGGCGTTCGCCGGAACTTCGTCCGACCATGGACATCGACATGTTGGGAAAAACGGGCAACGAGGAAGCCGACATCGTCGCACAGATCCGGGACATTTTGACCGTGGATGTGGAAACGGACGGGCTTGCTTTCGATCCTGATTCCATTCAGGCCGAGCGGATCACCGAAGACGCGGATTACGAGGGGATCAGGATTCGGTTCCTGGGCGCATTGGGCTCTGCGAGAATCAATATGCAGATTGATATCGGCTTCGGTGACGTCGTTTATCCGGAACCTGAAGAATCGGATCTTCCGACTATGCTGAATTCCCCAGCACCACGACTGCTCTGCTACAGCCGTGAGAGCTCTATCGCGGAAAAGCTTGAGGCCATGGTCAAGCTGGGTGTGCTAAACAGCCGGATGAAGGATTTCTACGACATCTGGTTGTTATCCCGGCAGTTCGATTTTGATGGAACTGAGTTGGCCGAGGCCATTCGCCTGACCTTTGAACAGCGGGGCACAACGCTGCCCGCGGAAATCGAGGCATTCACTGAGCCTTTCATCGAGGCCAAACAGACCCAGTGGGCGGCGTTCTGGAAAAGGCTCCAACAGAATCACGTTCCCGCCTCATTCAGAGAAATCACGGCTTCGGTGGACAGATTTCTATCGCCTATCGTCGCGGCCCTTTCCTCCGGCAAGCCAAGTCCCACAAACTGGACTTCACCCGGCGTATGGACCTGAGCCGGTGGACTTCCATCAAGAAGAGTGTATCTGATAGAGTTAGCTTAATAGTTTAACATCATTCTCTTTTGCAAATTTTTCACCTCGCTTGACGGCCTGCGAGACTGAAGGCCGGGATATACCGAAATACCGGGCCAATTCCTTCCCGTTGATGCCAAGTTGGTTGTACCCCAAATAACAAATCAAACCCTTGGCAGATGAAAGATTGTTGGCCCTGCCTTTCTTGTGCAAATCATCAGGATCAACCGAAAGCATACGGCAAACTTCATTCACTATACGACCTAGGTCCCAGCCTTGCCTTTTCAATTCCTCCTTATGGGTCAATTCCTCTTCAGATCGCAGTCGTCAAGTAAAGATATCTTGGCGATTTAAACCTCTGGTGATGACATGATTAATCGCACCGGGCATATTGAGTCGTCTGTGTCGAGGAATGCCGCCATGATGGCAACTCGCCAAATCAAC
>JAJSZR010000181.1 GCA_030262715.1 Deltaproteobacteria bacterium | reverse complement strand
AAGGCGCCAAGAACGCAAAGTTAAACACAAAAAAGATACTTATCCAGCCGGACCGTTACCGGCTGGATAAAAAGTATTTCTTAGCGTCCTTAGCGTCTTCGCGGTTCAATTTACCGTGAAAATACCTCGTAGTAGTAAAAGAAACATACAAGGCTAACCGCTAAATTTAGACATGAATTGCTTTCTGCCGCGCACGGTTGTGGTCCTTGGCCTGGTCTCAATGCTGAACGACACGGCCAGCGAGATGATCACCCCGCTGCTTCCTCTGTTTCTGACTGCCACACTGGGCGCCGGGCCGGCGATCGTGGGCCTGGTGGAAGGGGTGGCCGAGGCCACAGCCAGCATCCTCAAGCTGGTCTCCGGCTGGCTGGCCGATCACGGCTGGAATACAAAAAAACTGGTTGTGGGCGGATACACGGTATCCAATGCTGCCCGGCCCCTGATTGGATTTGCGCTGTGCTGGGGCTGGGTGCTGATGCTGCGCTTCCTGGATCGGGTAGGCAAAGGAATACGTACCGCGCCGCGTGATGCCTTGATCGCCGCCAGTACGGATAAGCATGGTCGGGGGCGTGCTTTTGGCTTCCAGCGAGCCCTGGATCATACCGGGGCGACTCTCGGGCCGTTGCTGGCCTTTGGCCTGTTGCAGTGGGGGATGACCATGGAGCATGTGTTCATGGCTTCAGTCATCCCCGGCACAGCGCTCGTTCTCCTGTTGATACTTGGACTGAAGGCACCGCCCGCCGCGAAGCCTGTAGAACCATCGGCACGCGTTCGCTGGAAAGGCCTCGACGCCAGGGTTAAAGGTCTGGTGCTGGCGTCGGGTGGTCTGGCGCTGGCAACGACACCAGAGGCCTTTCTGGTGCTTTGGGCCAACCAGGGTGGGATCATTGTGACCTGGGTACCCCTGTTATGGGCCGCGGCTAATGGGACCAAGGCATTCGTCGCCGGTCCCGCAGGGGCCTTGTCCGACCGTCTTGGCCGTCTTCGTGTGGTCTCCATTGGTTGGACAGCCCGTGTGTTGCTGCTGTTGGCTTTTGCCTGGCTGCCGGATGACGGCATAACAGTGTGGGCACTTTTTCTGAGCTATGCTGCGGCAATGGCCTTTACCGAAGGAGCGGAACGGGCACTGATCGGCGACTTCGCGCCACCCGAGCAGAAAGCTACTGTTTTCGGCATTTATCATCTACTGAGCGGACTGATGGCCCTGCCGGGAGCCCTGTTGTTCGGCGTTTTGTGGCAATGGGTGAGTATGGGCAGCGCATTCCTCACGGCGGCGGTGCTAACGGCCATATCCGCCATGACACTGCGGATGATGGCCCGGAGGAACTCATGATGTCGCCGCCGCATCACATCACGCATATCATCAAGAATCTTATTTGACATAGCTTTCTTCCTACTCTATCGTTTTTTATGATCAGAAAGAGTATATTATATTGTAGCCGGTTACGGCTTGAAACTTGAAATTGGAAAGTAGAAATTTGGGAGAGATAAAACGAGTCTATGAGTTGGATGTTTACAGACTGGCAGAAGAGTTATCAGAGTCAAACGCGACAGGATACAAAGCAATAGTTGAAAAACTCGGCCCTCAATTGAATACGTTTATCAACAGTACAAAAGCATGAAGGCCAAATTTCCAATTTCTATTTTCTAATTTTAACGTTCCGTGAACGCTTACACTATATTAAATATTGAAAACAGGCAAAATTGCCTTATACGTGAATGTTAGCAAGTGCCACGGCACCTATATTAAATGTCAGAAAAATCTGAAAAAGCAGTTTTAGAGTGTTTCAAAAAGATAAATTTCCCTGGTATAAAACTTGGCGAGAGGAATCCTGAAGTTTGTAATTATTTAAAGAAACAAAATTACCATTATACCCCCGATTTAGTAGCTGGTCCCAAAAATATTAAGCTTGCTCCTGTGGAGGGGTTATTTTTTATTGATGTAATGGAGCCAAGTAGTGATCTACTTTTTAAATCAATGGCTTCAAAGCAATTAACTGTATTAAATACCATACATAGAAAATGCTAACTAGTGTGTCGTGACTATGCCTTATTCTTTAGAACGGCAATTGCGTCTCTTCAGTTCCGATCTTTTCGAGGAACTTTGTTGTCAACTCGTCAGTGAAGAATATTCTGATTATAATCGCGTTGACGGGCAAGGTGGTGATAGAGGAATTGATATTTTTGTTGGTAAACTTGATCCTTCTGCACGTGCCAAAAGCAGTTCCCTTCTTCGTGTGTGGCAAGTCAAGTGCTTCCATGGTCGTGTCAATTATCCTCAACGCAAGCAGATCGAAAAATCTCTGCGCCGGGTTATTGAAACACGCCATCCCGACACTTGGACCCTTTGCTTGTCTATCAAGCTAACTCCATCAGAACAAGATTGGTTTGACGATATGAAGGAGACATTCGAAAATGACTGTCCAGATATCGACATCACTAATCCGTGGTTAGCGCCACAAATAATTCAACGTTGTCGACAATCAGCAGCAATTCTTGATAAATATTTTCTTAAAAACCAACCTTCGATAGATCTCTCCGACCTATATAAAATAATTCGTCGATTAGATTGTTTTGATAACCTGTCTGACTTGCTGTCCCGAATGTCTCCCGCTATCAATACGAGTACTGTAGATCCTTCAGGTTATTATAATGGAATTGTCCCCGCATGGAACAACATTCTAGCGGAACATGATGCCCATCGCGATGCTTCTGGAAAAGTCTGGCAATTTATTACTGAACGAACAAATCAACATTACTCCGGCCGTATACCTGTCGCTCTTTTAACGGGAGGCGCTATGTCAGGTAAATCGACTGCACTAATGCGTCTTGGAAAGGAGCTTATAGATTCTGAATGCCGACTGGTTTTTTGGCATAAAAAAAATACGCTAAATCCAGATCAGATTTTTGATATAATAATATCTTCTGAACATATTATATATCTATTGATAGACGGTATTGGATATTACGATACAGAAGATATTTTGACCTTCCTGACGCGTCTTTTTCAAAGTTCAGCGCCAGTTATTTTGATTGTGACTAGCCTTCCTAGCTTATGGCAGTGGCGCAAAACAGCTTTTGACTCCGTTGCAGATGTACACGAATTCTCTTTGGATAGTATTACTACTTCAGATGCTGAAGAGCTTCTCAACAAATTATCTTCTCATTCAGGTAAGCATTTAGGAGAACTTGCACATCTATCGAGGGAAGATCAATTAGGCTTTATATCCACAAAAGCAAATAGACAGTTAGGGGTTCTGCTCCTTGAGGCAAAATATAACGAATCTTTTGCTAGTTATGTTGTTAAAGAATTTCATAAAATAGTGCATCGCCTTGATCCTTCCGTGAGGCAGGCAATTATTTTTGTGTGTGCCTTACATCAATACGATGTTGGAATGCCAGATTCATTACTTGAAATGTTATTACCGTCGGTCAATATCTATGACTCCGTGCTTAGACGATGCGAGGGATTTTTGTTCTTCAATCAGTCAACTTCATTGATTACCACTCGGAGTTCGTTATTTGCAAAGGTTATCTTCAAAGAAGAGGCAAAAGTCTGGAAAGAGGAATGCTATAATTCGATTATATCTACTGCAAAGCCTGACGGAATTGAAGACCTAGCTGTTCGTGTAGCCTTGGAAAGAATGTCTGCAGATAGAAGTGACAACTTGGCGTACACGTTGCTGAAAACCCACACAGACATTCAGAGTCCAATTCTTTTGCATTTCTTGGCGAATCTTCATCTGCAGTACAATGAATTCGAGGAAGCAAGACAGGTTTTATCTAGGGCAATTGAATTGGATCCCGGGGAGGTTCGGTTATGGTTGAAATGGGCCCATGTAGAGGAAGCCTTAGACAATATTGGAGAAATTGACATCGAGCAAACAGCTCGATGGCTCTTTAACCAGGCAACCCAAAAAGTAGATCGTCACCCTAGCCATACATGGAGCCAATGGGGATGGATGGAACAGAAAGTTGGTAATCTTGGTTATGCTGATGCGTCGGAAG
>JAJSZR010000180.1 GCA_030262715.1 Deltaproteobacteria bacterium | reverse complement strand
AGGGACATCCTATAGTCAATCATCGAAAAAGCGACTTCTTATCACCAGCGTTTGCAGGGTGAGATTTGAAAAAAGAAAGGAGTAGAAAACAATGCCGAAAATCCTGATTATTTACCAGTCCCGGACCGGGAATACCGCTGCCATGGCTGAATCCGTGGAGGAAGGCGTAAGGAAGGCGGGCGTGGAAGTTGTTAGGAAAAAAATCGAAAACACGAGCGTGGACGACCTTCTGGAGCCTGAAGGGATTATTATCGGTTCTCCGACCTATTTTGCGGCGACCACCGCAGAGGTCAAGAGATTAATAGATGACAGCATAAAGCATTACAAGAATCTGGAAGGGAAAGTGGGGGCAGCCTTTGTGTCGGCCGGTGGCCTGGGAGGAGGTGGAGAAACCGCTATCCTTGATATCTTAAGGGCGTTTCTGGTCCATGGAATGATTGTACCGGGGTTTGTCGGACACTATGGCCCCTTATCCATAGGCTCTCCAGATGAAGACCGAAAGAAAGTATGCGTAGAATTCGGTTCCAAGGTTGCAGGTATTGTTAAGAAATTGAACCCAAACCTCTGATCGAAAACACAGAGAATACCAAGGAGATCTCCATATGGTAAACCAACAAGAAAAGGTAATATTGGATGCGGTAGATTCTTGGAAGATACTTGCATTGGACCGGTATTTGTCTCAGGATATTGGCAGCCGGATGTCCGGGACAGAGGGTGACCGAAAGGCTATCGAGTGGGTCTCCGGGCATTTTACCTCTCTGGGACTCAAGACGGAGTTGGACCATTTCAACACCCTTTCCTGGGACTATCGGGGGGTGACCTTCAGGGTGGGCGCCCCTTTTGACACCTCCCCCGCTTCCCGGGCCGCATATTACTCCTATCGTTTGGCCGTTGGCCGTACCCCTTTCTATGGGACGCCATTTTTGAATGAACTTAGAATCTACCCATAGCTTGAGAAAAGACGATCACAGCTTGCCCTCTGAAGGCTCAAAAGAGTCTTCAGTGCTGCGTCACAAAACTCGCTTGCGCTTATATGAAATATCCAGAGAGAATTTTTCTATAAGCTTGACAGAATTTATATGTATAATATTATAAAATTATAAGATTATAAATCTTATAATTTTATAAATGATTACACTACAAAAAGTCTGAAACATGATTCTGCTCAAAAAACCCGAGATGCAAGGCGCTAAATTTTCCAGGAATGCGACGTACTTATTGTACGTCGCATGGGCTGGGAAATTGAAGCAACGCCGCAGATTGGGTTTTTTCAGCAGAATCATAAATATGAACAAAACAACTGTTAGAGAGGGGATGATATGACAATAGTAAAAGTCAAAAGAAATTTTCAAGTCACGCTTCCAAGCGATCTCCGCAAGAAATTTAACATTACCGAGGGGGATTATATGGATGTAAAAATTAAAGAAGGAGGCATGTTTATCAAACCAGTAAAAATAATTAACCTTAGGCAAGAGTATTTCTATACCAAAGAGTGGCAAAAAGATGAGGCAGACGCAGACAAAGATATTGCTGAAGGCAAAATAGCCGGACCTTTTGACACTGCTGATGATTTAATCAAAGAATTAGAAAGTTAGATTTTTGTATGAAATTTTACAGAACCGAAAGGTTTAAAAGGAAATATAAAAAACTGCCCCAGCATATTAAAAAAACAAGTAAAAAACAGATAGGACTCTTGTTGTCTGATCCGCAACATCCTTCCTTAAACATCAAAAAAATGAATGACCCCAGGAGTATTTGGGAATGTAGAATTACAAAATCTTACCGCTTTACCTTCCAGATTAAAAACGATTCCTATATTTTAAGAACAATCGGGACTCATGACATTCTGCAAAACCCTTAATAGCTAATTACCCTAATATTTTTTCCCATTCCCTGTAATTCCAAAATGCTTCGCCGGGTTTTCGCGGTCGCCTTGCTCCGAATCAAGACCGCAATTTGCTCCAGAAGACGAAGTTGCTCTGCCTGATTGAGTTTTTCGACTTCTTCCAATAGTTTCCCATAACTTGATAACCTGCATATCCTTTCTCCATTCAGATACAATTGGTAAATATCAGAACCTCCTGAGTCAATTCTCTATATAAAGATAATCCCCCAGTCTATTTGCCCTTTTTTAAAATGGATTTTGACAGATCTTTCCTGAGTGACTTGATCTCTTTTTGAACATCTACCATTTCAAAACCTTTGCCCGCCCATATGCCTTTCATACGGATGTTTTTCTTCCCCTCTCCCTTTACGCCTTTTTCTCGCATCAATTATGCCTTGCGGGTTTCCACAATCTCATTTGTGATGCCCTCTTCGGAAAAGAGAAAGTGCGTTTTGGGTAAGTCGGAATTTTCTCTCAGTGAGGGCATTCCTTAACTATCGTAGTATGGGATTGCTTGCTGTTAACCCCGAGAAGGCGCGCATTCTGCATAGCGGGACAGGCCGGAGATTTGTTATTGCGCTCTACGACGCGATAAATGGTTTCTTCGCTGTGTGCTCAGGGTCCGAGCCTCTTCATTGCATTGGATTTAATATCCTCTCAGGCAACATATCATGTAACAACAGCAGTCAGAAAGATCAAGAGTGGACCGTCAATCGGAGGCGGTTGCGGACCTGGGAGTAAAGAAAAGACCTTTCAGGGAGATCTTATACGAAAGGTTTGAAGTAAGTGATGAAAGGCTCCAGCATGATAGGGGATTATTGGGATTCCCATTGCAGCCGAAGTGCTGTATTTTTAAATTATACACAAGATAAGAGATGATTACAACGCAAAAACCCTGAAATATGATTCCGCTCAAAAAGCCCGAGACCTGCCTGCCGGCAGGCAGGTGCAAGGTACAAAATTTTCCGGGAATAAGGCATACTTAGCGTATGTCGCATGGGCTGGAAAATTGAAGCAACGCCGCAGATTGGGTTTTTCAGTGGAATCAGAGATGAGATAGAAAAAAGTTAGAAGACTTACGATGAAAAAGCTTTCAGAATGGTCCCATGGGACACTGGACAAAAAGCTGTTAGAAAAATGCCACGATATTGTAGCTGGCATAGAACCTGAGGCAGAGGTCTTCCTGTAGGGATCACGCGCGAGAGGAGAGGCTGGGCCGGATTCTGACTACGATATCTTTATTTTGGTAAATCGAGCGCTCACACGAAAACTTGAAGATGAAATCAGTTTTGCTCTTTATGATCTGGAGTATGAATCTGATGTTGTATTGAGTGTGCACATTTATGAAAAAAGTTTCTTTCAAAGCCCGTTGGGGCAGATTATGCCACTTTTTAATAATGTTAGAACTGAAGGGGTTCGCATATGACAAGATATCGCCTAGATTTTGCCAAGAAATATCTTGATGATGCTATCGAGCTATTTAACCAGAAAAGATTTAACAGCTCTGCATCAAGGGCCTATTACGCATCATATCAAGCCATGTGGTCTGCCCTAGGCGAACCCAGGGATGGAAAAGTCTGGAGGCATCTCGGAATAATCAAACATTTTGTACAGGGGTACTGGTTTGCACCGAATCAGCAAAAAACCGGACCGGGGCTTTTGGAAGATAAACGCTTGCCCCTGAGGCGGCTTTACACTTATAGGATAAGCAGTGATTATGATGCCATAAAAATTGATGCTCAAAATTTGGATCAATTACTAAGAATCGTGCAACAAGTAATAGACATCGTCGATGAAAAAGGAGGAAGTTAAGAAATGCCGCAAACAGTAGCTATTCATAGGAGCCTGGCAGAAGCTGTCACAAAATTTGTGGATTCCCTTCATCACATCTATTCAGGAATAAAAATAAAGCCGATTTCTAATTATGAAGACGAAGATTTTACGTTTGAGATAAGGATTCCGAAAAACCTTTCAATTGATCAGGTTTTAGAGACTTGCCATAAGGAGTGCATCAAAGTTGAAGATGAGTATGATTTATTTATTCTTCCGCATGTTGTTTATGAGTAATAAAGAAGGGGGTAAAAGGAAACTTATAAATGGCTTACCAGCTTTTCACACGCGTATCTTTAAA
>JAJSZR010000179.1 GCA_030262715.1 Deltaproteobacteria bacterium | reverse complement strand
TCTTTTGTTAGATGGTCCATTACACAGATAGCATACAAAATTAAATTTCATTTGTCTACGCCTCTTCTCACTTTTTTTTAAAAAAATGTGGGGGGGAGTGAATGATTACAACACTACGTATTGGATGTGGTTAACGACCACACGCTTTGTGATCACTGCCATTGCGGACTGAGAATTCAACGGACTTTAGTTCGGTATCCCGTCGGCATTTTATTGGGTGAACCGATCCTGCGTCACCATATCAAAAAGTGCCCGGTCTGTGGACGGGAATATCAGTATGAGCAATTGAATGATCTTGTACCGCCTCACGGCAACTATGTTTATGATATCATGATCGAAGTTGGACGTGATCGCTTTCAGCATCACCGCCAAAATCAAGAAATTAAAAAGGACATCCAAAACCGCTATGGTTTAATTCTGCCTGAAAGCAGCATAAACGATCTTGCTAATCGATTTCTTGACTATCTGGCCGCAGTTCACTATGCAAATGCTCCAGCTATCCGGCAAATAATCAATGACAATGGTGGGTATGTCGGCCATTTTGATGGAACATGTGAAGCGGGCACAGATATTCTTTTTACTGCTATTGACGAAATTAGTGGCATTGTTCTCTTAACCTGTCGAATGCCCACGGAGAATGTCAAAGACATAAAGGAATTCTTCCAGAAATGCAGAAAGTTGTTCGGAGTCCCGTTGGCTACTATGCGCGATCTGAGCCAAAACATCGCCTTGGCCAGAGATGAAGTGTTTGATGATGTTACTGATCTGATTTGTCAGTATCACTTTCTGGAAAATGTCGGTAAAGCCCTCTTCAAGAAAACTCATCAGGAACTGACTGTGCTATTGCGGAAGCTAAAGATAAGGCCGGGGCTCAAGTCATTGCGCAGTGGATTGGTGAGACGGAGCAAAAATATACCTCCCATCCCAGAAAAGGAGTTCAATGAAATTCTCAAGAATAATGATAAACATCTACAATTTGATCAAGGCATGTTACGCAAATACCTTATTCATTTTATCTTTCGATGGTTAGACGATTATTGCTCTGAACTGAAAGGCGAATATTTTCCATTTGATCAACCTAGTCTCGTCTTTTATCGCCGCTGTGTTAACATTTACGATCTGCTTAACAAACTGCTTGCTACCCCTTCTTCGCTAAAGGTAAGAGAAAGGCAGTCCTTGGCAAATATTGTACGTGTTCTGGACCCTGTTAAAAATGATGAGAACTTAGTCAACATTGCCCAACATCTCGAAAAGGAGGTAGCTATCTTTGAAGAACTCAGAGATGTCTTACGGTTCAACAGAGCTGATGGACAACCAATACTTCGCCAACGCCCTCCACGTTCGACCATTAAAGATGCCGGTCAAATTGAGGAAAAACTCAATGAATTTCGCCAACAACTGCAAACAAGAAAAACTGCCGATGATCCGGTTATTGTAAAAAGTTCAGAGATAATAATTGAGTACTTGGGTAAGTATTCAGACAAACTCGTTGGGCATTTAATCACACTGCCGGAAAGGAATCACATAATTCTACTGGATCGAACGAATAACATATCAGAACATGATTTTGGCAAAACTAAAACGGGATGGCGTAGAAAACTGGGAACAAAAAAACTGACACGGCATGTACAGGCAGCTCGTCACGAGGAATTTCTTGTAACCAATCTTGGTCGACAAGACTATATTAACGCTGTCTATGGAGGTAGCATTGACAACATGGCCCATTATTTTTCTAAATATTGCGATCATTCCCTGGAAATCCGTAAATTGCGAGATACCAAGGAAGAAAAAAAGACTATGCCAATAAGCAAAAAAACATTGCGCCAACCTGGTATGCTGCTGGGTGTTGTTCAGGCTCTTGGAAGCTTATTAGGCTGCCTTTCATAGCCGACATATGACTATTTCACCTGGATTTCGTTATTATAGACTTTATCCCTATGTAACAACTGCGATCATCCAGGGGGTGCTATTGATAAGCAACAGGGTCCCTTAGGGCTGCTTTTTCCGAACAATTAACCAGGAAGTGCCATCATCGGCAGCCGATATCTGCAAATGATAGTAACCCAGCACCTGATCAACGGCCTGATCCCAGGGTATTGCCGTTAGACGCAATGAAATTTTCCCTTCAACTTCAGGAGCAAGAGTAAAAACTTCTCCTGTTTGGCGGGTAATTTCGGAAAAGAACTCAGAAATATCCGCCTGAAACAATTTTACTGAAATTTTCTTTCCCTGGTAACTTTTAATAGATATGGACTGAGCATGGTTGCCGAGGGCCTGTGAAACAACCGGCTCACCGCCAGCAACCGGACTTTTTTGAGCATCAGGGACTTTGGCTGTTTTCTCAGCAGTTGCCGGTTCCCGGATAACCACTTTCAGGCCTTCTGCTTCTCTCTCCACTTGATAATCCACTAATCCTTCAGCCGGCAGATCAAAAACAAAACGAACTTGTGAACCGTGCTGCGCCGCCCGGATACGCAACAGTTCAGGACGGTCAACCACCTTTAACACCAGCGATACCGGCAAGGTCATATCTTTCAGATCAACTACCAGGCGGGGGGGATCATCCAGAGAAAAAAAACGATGCTCTCCCAGCAGCCCATCCGATTGGATAATAATTTCACTCCGGCTATCAATCGCCGTGTAAATATAATAGACCAGGGCCGGAGCAGTTTCCGGCTCTACCTGCGACGCGGCTTCTTCAGCAGCTAAATCCGCTCCCCACAAGAAACCAGGAGAAGTAAAAAGCAGCAACAGCAGGAAAACCAAAGACCATCCCCTTAGCCATTTACTTTCCAGTGGCATATTCTCTCCTTTATAAATCAAGGGTCTGCCGAACGGCCAAACCGATTCCCCATAACAGGTATGGTTTTTTGGCATAGGTAATAAGAAATTGCTTTTTCGAGCGATTCGGAAAAGCAGGCCATCAAGTGACCTGCTTGAACAAAAGACTACCTTACGGAAGGCTCAGGTGTCAAGAAATGTCAAAAAGCGTCAGTTCCAAGGTATCCTAAATACGCTTTTCCCCTTATAGTTTGCCCTTGAACTCTTCGTAGTTATTGTGCAGAATGTTCCATAGTGTTAACTGAGTCGAGTCTCTGTGATGATAGCATCGTTTCAATTTATTTCTTTACCCCAGATTGCTTATATATGTTGTTGTCAGTAGTTGTTGATCCTTTTTTATTAAAGGTAATCAGATATGGGAGATTGATCATGGGGAAAAAAGACCTTTTAAAACTGACACTGGCTGGCTGGCTGGCGCTTATCGGATGGGTGAACCCAGGCTGGGCGGCTAATGTGGCGGATCGCTGCCAGCAGCTCTACAAAAATATTCAATACGAGCAAGCCTTTCCAGTATGCCGCAAGGCTGCAGAACAGGGAAATGCCGGTGCCCAATTCAATCTCGCGGTGATGTATGACTTTGGCAAAGGAGTCCGGCAGGACTATGCCAAGGCTGCAAAGTGGTACCGCAAGGCTGCAGAACAGGGAAACGCCAATGCCCAATTCATTCTCGGCAGGATGTACCAAAATGGCAAAGGCGTTTGGCAGGACTATTTAAAGGCTGTAAAGTGGTACCGCAAGGCTGCAGAACAGGGAAATGCCGGTGCCCAATTCAATCTAGCGGTAATGTATGCCTCAGGCCATGGCGTGCTGCAAAGCAGTGCGGCAGCAGCCGATTGGTATTACAAGGCAGGCCTTTCCTATCTGAGGAAAGGCAAAAAAGATGATGCATTGAGGTGCGTGGAGCGGATCAAGGACCTGAAAACCGCGTTGCATCTGAGAGTGCCCAACGCCTTTCTCGCTGATAAGCTGTTGACCACTATCTACGGAAGCAGTATGCCTAAAACCTCGCCAGCGCCGGGAAAAATCCAAAAGTAAAACAGGGGACCGTCTCGTTCGGCACCGGCTGGCCAGTACTGGGCGGGTTCGTGGTAACTAACAGGAGTTTAACAGACAATCAGCTTTTCTAGCAACAAAATAATATAAAATCAACAAGTTAACCCTTTATGTTTTGTAAGACCCCACGCTTGACTTGAAAGCCAAAGGCT
>JAJSZR010000178.1 GCA_030262715.1 Deltaproteobacteria bacterium | reverse complement strand
CTGCTAAAGCCCCAACAGGGAATCTGCGCTTTATAGGCATCTAAATATTCAACTAGCTGTTTTTTTAAAAGAAATAATTTAGCTTGACAGGGGGAACATAGGATGTCCCCCTTTACGTCTTTATTAAACTGGAAAAGATGATGTTTCATAGACATGCATCTAGGTAGGCAACGTCCGGAGACCGTAAGCAAGGAAAATTTCTTTTTTCTTGTTAATGGAGAAGTATTTTTTCTTGACTTACTTTCTCATAGGCGGCTACCCGATTCTGTTTTTTGGGGATAGCACCAATTCACAATTCATATAAATGCTATTTCAACGTTGTCTCAAATTCAAATGTGTGGACATCATTACCAGTTTGTATTGTAAGCTGTAGTTTGCCAGAACACGACGGGAAAGCCATTCGCACCCTACCTTCATGTGTCATATTCTCGGAAATTGTCTGTGCTTTAAGAAGACTTTGAGCAAAATTTTGAAGACTTTGATTTCTTGCTAGGTAGTAGGCAGGTGGCAAAAGCGAAACATCATAAGCGGTAAGCCCAGCTAAATCTGAGGCAGATAGGTCGGTTCTTCTTTTTTCATCTTCCAATGCCTCCTGCGGGTGATAAATGTGGATATTCTTCTGCCCACATTGTGCATGGATATTCTCTGTGGAAAAATTAAGAGGATTATTTGATTTATTTTGGATATAAACAAAAAAATCTATGGGGTCTCCGGCCTTAACAATTTCTGTTGGCCAAGCAAGGGCTACGCTGTATTGAACTCCATGTGAAATAAAAATCTGATCACCTTGTTCATACCTGAGTGTTTGACCGGCAAGAGGCGAGGCTTTCATTATTACTGACTTAGGCTGTGCGCATCCAAATATAATGGCGATAAACGTAAAGGATAAAATTATTTTGCGGAACTTAAGCATAGTGTATGCCTAATGATGTTTTGTAAGGCTCGAAATTGGTAAAAGTCTATTTTGATTTAGATTTAAAACATAACATCGTTGCTAACCAGCCGCGCGGTCTTTTGTGTCGGCTGAATTAGCTTCGTTGGACCTTAAACGACAATACCTGATAGAAAAAACTTCTGTAAAAATTGCTAAATGTCATTAAAAAATTCTGATCTAAGTTCGTATTCTAACTGCAATTGCTCATATGCAAAATATGCCGCACCTTCAAGAGCAGGAAAGAGACTGTCAAGTGTCATGCAAAATTCTAATAAATTGAATTCAAATCTTAAAGGTAATGACGGGTCACCTTCAGTGGTTAATGGATAACGAAAAACATAGGAGCCTATATCTATTTCATGCAGTTCCGAAATAACAGTACGAAAATCTTGTAAAGTTTTAAAATTGGGGGTGCCAAGATCCCAATCCCATTCAAATGCAGAAAATACTTTTTCAATTTGTTGTCTTAGTGAATCAAGACTGTGTGTATTGAGAAGTTTATCGCGATTGATTTTGGCTATATTCTTAATCTCTAACATCGGTGTCCCTACCAAAATTACAGCCTTCATATATAGTTCAAGGGAATGCCTATAAAGAAAAACAATTGGATAGGCACGGAAATCATCAATAGGTAATTTACAATTGCCCGGATGCTGATATTTCTGAAACTCAGCGACTGCTTCTTTTGCAACTTGATGATATGCTTCTGCATATAACGTGAATTCTTCTTCTGGAGTATCTTGCCAATTTAGGATCACTATTTCATTTTCTGTCCCTACTTTTTTAAATAGTTTTTTCTTTTTCATGGACAGTCTCAATAGTTAATATTTATTTGGCCCAATGAGTCTGTAGAAAAACTCCTTTTGAAAGTGTTACTATTCCTCTGGAGCACTGATCTTTAAAACAGCATCCGGGAGTTTTATTCCAACTTCAGTTGCCGTTATATTTTTAAACTCAGCCCACCGTCATACCGATTCTTGTTATTCTCTAATTTTTAGTATGGACCTTGAGAGGATGGGTTGTCAAATTTAAAAAGTGACGTCGAGTATAAAAGGGAAAATTGCACCGATAATCAATCCAACGGCCCAGTAATCAGCGGTCATTAGTCAGTGCCGCTGCTGGCCGGAAAAGCGGCCAGTCTGATCGAACGGGAAACCTCAAGCGGTGAACTTTCTGTACGACCTTGCCCGGCCGCACTGAACGGTTACGGTATTTTTATGCTTAGGCAAGCCAGGCAGGATGTCCACAGAGTTTTAAGTTCAGGAGCGAGTATGCGAAGAAGAAAATATCAATTCACATGAGCTGCGGATGGGTAGTCGTCGAAGGCGCATTTCTCAGGTCAGGGCACAGATAGTACATCAATTGGTAGAGAATTTTGGAATTCCGCTGGCGGAAGTAGCCCGCCAAGTGGGAGTTTCCACGTCTGCTATCTCCAAAGCCCTTAACAGGACAATGAAAGATTAATTCAACTCAGTCAACAACATCCCCCAGTTTTCTCCCTAGGTCAAGGAATCAGGTAAAGAAGCTAATTTCTATTTTCCAGGGCTGATAATCATTTAAAAGGCACCTCACCGAGAGTCAAGGCATATACCTCCTGCCAAGATGGCTATATAATAAAAAAAGTAGCTAAAGAAAAAAGAGGAGGTGCCTTATGAAGCAATTATATGCTGGGATTGATTTACATTCAAACAACAACTATTTAGCTATTATCGATGAACAAGATAAACGAATTTATAAGCACCGATGGCCTAATAAACCAGATATCATTTTGGCAGAGCTTGAATCCTTCAAGGAGAGTATAGTTGGAATAGTTGTTGAGTCTACGTTCAATTGGTATTGGTTAGTGGATATCTTGATGGATGAAGGATATAAGCTACACTTAGCTAATCCAACTGCTATTCAAAAATATAAAGGGCTTAAATATAGCGATGATAGTCATGATGCATTCTGGCTCGCCCATTTATTACGTTTAGGGATCTTGCCTGAGGGATATATTTATCCGAAAGCAGAGAGGCCTATACGTGATCTCTTACGCAAGAGGGGTCATCTAGTAAAACTGAGGACATCTTTAATTAATAGTTTACAAGGAATTATCTATAGAAACTATGGTTATAAGTTAAATGTTGATAAGATTAAACAATCCAATAAGAATCATGTAAGGCCTATCTTGTCAGGTCAGTATGATCTAGAGCTTAGTGGAGAGGTCAGCAAAGACACAATTGATTATCTAACACGCCAAATCCGTAAGATAGAGTCAGTTATTCTTAAGGAAATAAAGTTGAGAGATTCCTTTAAAAAGTTACAAACAGTTCCAGGCATAGGAAAGATTCTTGCTTTGACGATCATGCTTGAGACAGGATCTATCAAACGGTTTCCTAAGGTTGGAAACTTTTCGTCTTACTGTCGAAAGGTACCAAGTAAATGGACAAGCAATGACAAGAAGAAAGGAAAAGGCAACAGCAAGAGTGGAAACAAATACTTGGCCTGGGCCTTTTCAGAGGCTGCAGAATTTGCCAGGCGGTATGACAAGAGTATCAGGGCCTTTTACAACCGCAAGGCAGCCAGGACTAATCGTATGGTGGCTCACTCGGCACTGGCTCACAAACTGACAAGGGCAGCCTATTACATAATGAGGGACAATGTGGAATTTGAATGTCGGAAACTCTTTGCATAAAAATTGGACAGAACGGTGAACCAGCATTGGGGTTGGCATAACCATCAGGGCTGATTGGCAGCCGTTCTGTCCTGTGACTTCAGTTCTTTACCGCCCATGCTGTGAGCCACAAAGGGGTTGGTTCAAAACCATGAGATCTGAGATTTATTTAGTGATTGGACACAGTATGGAACCGAAGATTTTCTGGGTCTGCAGAAGCAGACAGGGGCCTTGAGACATAAGTTTTAGTTTTATGGTCTTGATCCTGATGGGTGACTGGTGCAGTGAAGACGTCACTGACACGACAATCCTGAAAAATAGGGTGTGGAAAAAGAGGCTGAAAATCACAGCGGCAAGGAGGAAAATCGTAATGGTGATCTTTGCAAGGAGAAAAAAATAGCCTTTCTCCTTGAATGGGGGAAAATATCCCTTGACAAAGGCCTTTTAATGGGTGACCCCTTTCTTCATTTTGCTAATATGACAATATCGACCTGCCGTCCTGAAAGCCGCAGGTTCTTTTTAACCAGATCGTCAAGGTCGGATGTAACTTCCTGCACAAATTCACTGTCCCCCAGTATCCG
>JAJSZR010000177.1 GCA_030262715.1 Deltaproteobacteria bacterium | reverse complement strand
TGCGCAACTGCTTTTGCATACAGCTGGCTCCGCGAAACTCCGTAGCTTTTAGCATACTGATCAGCAGCGAGAAATAATTTATCTGGGATAGAGATTGCTGTTTTCATAATACAAAAGTATAACCAAGGTAATACTTGGTGTCAATTTGTTTTTTTGGGGCACGACGCGGTAGGACGGCCAGTTACCCGACCGCCCCCGCACAGATCCCGGCGTGCGGAATTACCGCACCGGGCTCCTCAGTGATGCTCGCCTCCGTAATGACTGAGTACTTGTCCAGTTGCGATAGATTGGGATTGGGATTTAGGGGACGTAGAGGACGGAGTTAGCTTTTTGCGTCCGCTTGATTTATTTGTTCGCTGGGATTTTACAGCGGATTATGGTGACAACAAAGTACTATGGTCTGAACCTATTAATTTGAATGTCCTTTATCATTTTATAATGTTTGTCGTTTCCAGTAAGAATGGGCTGGCCGTGAGCGACAGCTGTTGCTCCAATTAGTGCGTCTGCGAGTTGTAATGAATGACTAAGGTAATGCTGCTCAACGTAAAACATGGCTTTAGCTGAAATGTCTTCTGAAATATAAAGAACTTTAGTGTTCCATTCATGGAGCGATTTACGAAGACAATTTAATTCTGTTTTATTTCTCATGCCTTGAACAATTTCCATATAGGTGACGACAGAAATGAAAAAATTACTTTCTTTTTCAATCCTTTTATATGCTTTTTCATTACCCCTTATGTACCAAATGAGTACATCTGTATCTATAAGCATATTAGAACCTTCCTTTACGTAAATTTCTTACATATTCATCTACCTTTTGTGTTTCATCATAGTTTTTCCAAATGCCAAACAATCCACTTTTTTCACTCTCGACATTTTTTTTAATTCCTTGGTACGGGACAAGTTTAGCACAAGGTTTGCCGCGAAAAGTAATGATGACTTCTTCACCTCGGTTAACCGTATCAAGTAGCTCTTTAGAATTAAATCGTAAATCTTTTGCTGTTGCTTTCATACTGACCTCCACTATGCATAGTTTACATTTTTAATTGTAAACTTTAGGCCATGCCGTGTCAATATCAGTTTACCGTGAAAATACTTTTTGAATTAGCCACAGACGAACACAGACTCAGGCCATCTGCCAAACCGGCAAATGGCACGACAGCCCTTTTTTGCCCGCCATGCTGGCGGGGAAAAACGTCTGTATTTATCCGTGTGGGTCTGTGTGCGTCGAGCGAGCATAGCGAGCGGGTGGCAAATTTTTATACTCGGGGGTGACGAAAGTCCCCGTCATGAACGTTTGGTTTAAAGAAGCGGGAAGCTGTGAGGCGGTACCGGGAGTTCACTAAAGATGGTTTCAATATGGGGAGACGTGAAGACTTGACCGGTGGTGGTCTGAGACGAAGCGCAGGTGGCTGGGAAGGTGTTTTGGAAGGAATTGGCCCGGTATTTCGGTATATCCCGGCCTCCCATCTCGCAGGCCATCAAGCGAGGTGAAAAATTTGTAAAAGAATATGATGTTAAACTATTAAGCTAACTCCGTCCACCATTGCAGACTGGCCCTTACGCAACATAACGACCCAATTCTTTCTGATGTGGCTTGACGTTGAGTGTCAAATGTACTAACATAAAATACCAATTTTGAACAAGGAGATCAATCATGACAGCCACACAACCTATTGCAAAAAGAATCGTTAAATCGTCTCGACTTGGATTTCGTACAACCCCAGAACAGGAGGTCGTCCTGCGCCGTGCGGCAGAGGTGTGCCACAAGTCATTGACAGAGTTTATCATGGACAGTGCATATCAGGCCGCTGAAAACGCGCTGCTGGATCAGCGGATGTTCATGGTCTCCGGCAACCGATATCAGGCCCTGCTGGATCTACTGGATCGTCCCGCTGAGGAAAACATCGGGTTGCGGGATTTGTTTTCCAAACCTGCACCTTGGGATGAGCAATGTCCCTGATTCCCCCCGAAGCGTTGAATACTGGGCATTGTGTTTCACCTTTCGACTGCGGCAAGCCGGTCCTGAATGACTGGTTGGTTCGTCATGCGCGCCGGGCACAGGCCAGCGGCTCAGCCAAAACATTTGTAGTGGTTGATAGGGACCGAATTGTTGGATACTTCAGCCTGACCGTCGGGCAGGTGGATACGCTGGAAGCTCCAGAGCGCATCCGTAAGGGTATGGGGCAGTATCCTATCCCTGTTGTTCTACTTGCTCGGCTTGCCGTTTCTCTAGACCATCAGGGACGTGGTATTGGCAGAGGTCTCCTTCAGGACGCTATTCGCCGCACTCTCGTGATGGCTGAACATGCTGGCATACGAGCCTTGCTTGCGCATCCGATCGATGAGGATGCAGCTCGATTCTATCTTCGTTTTGGTTTTGTTGCCTCACCGCTTTGTGAACGACAACTTCTTCTTTTGTTAAAAGATGCACGTCGCCTGCTCCTCAGGTTTAACAAATAAAACTAACAAAACTACCAACCCCCAGATCCCCCTGACAGGACGCGAGCTCAGGCGAGACGAGCGGGCATCCAGTCTGGCTTGTCTATGCATGGAATTACCTTATGCCCAATTATTCTACCCGCCAAGTTCATTCAGAAACAGCATCCCCTAGAGCAAATGACCTGGAAAATATGGGAACATGATTTACTTGATTGCTGCCCCCATAGACTAATTACTGAAATTCACAGGAAACGTCGAGGAGCCAGAAGTATCCTTCGGCATTTGAAGTGCATAATCTTGGTTTAATGGCTGGCCCCCTATGGTTTCCTGCCATTGAGTTCTTCGATAATCTGGGGGAGATTCAGAAATCTTATGGAGATTCCTTTGTATTTACGGGAAAAGGCCTGCTTAACATCAGAGGCAACCACAAAGAAAACGGCCTCTGGATAGCGCCTGGAAAAGGCAAGGAGATTTTTACCGTCAAGATCATCAGCAGACCACTTGCACTCTATAACTATAGGGGGAATTCCACGAAAGATGAGCACAAAATCGACCTCGTGGCCCCTTTTATCCCTCCAATAGTGCACATGGTGCAACTGGAAACAGGCCTGTATTTCGTTCAGGACAAGATGCTCCCACAAAAACCCCAGATCATCAGGCCGTAAGGTATTGAGCCCCCGGTAGTAACACACAAAACCGGTATCAAAGGCATAGACCTTGGGGGCAGAAACAATCTCTGATGAACGATAGGTGCTGAAGGGCCTTACTACATGGCTGACATGGGCAGACTGTAGTACCTCAAGATAATTGGCAATGGTGGTCCTGCTCACTTCACAGGGCCTGGCAAAATGGGTGGCCTCAAAAATTCCTCCACTCTGCATCAAGAGCAGCTCCACAAAACGCAGAAAAGAATATCTCTTCCCCAGTCTGAAAAGTTCCTGGATGTCTTTGGCCCAAAATGCATCCATCCATTCCTGAAAGTCCTGCTCAGGATATTCTTTAGAGAGGAAAAAAGGAGGGAGTCCGCCCCTCAGGAGCCGATATTTCAAATCAGCCCGGCCGAAATCTTTCAGATCAGCCAGAACCATAGGAGTAAGCCATACCTCTGCCTTGCGCCCTGATAGGGTATCCCTGAACTTTGCCGATGCGCCCAGGGTGGAGGAACCAGTGGCCAAAACTTTTATGCCTGGAAAGTGATCAGCAGCAATCTTTAAGACCTCTGAAGGATTGGGAAGCCTGTGTACTTCATCAAGCACCACCTTTTTCCCGTACATCCCCTCCCAAAAGGTCTCCGGGTCCTCCAGCATCCTGCGTACCCTGGGGAGCTCACAGTCAAAATACTCAATATCTCCCAAGGTAAGACACAGGCAGGTCTTGCCCACCCGGCGCACTCCTGAAAGCCACACCACGGAGTGTCTCTGCCAGGCCCTTCCAATCCTCTCTATCCAGAATCTTCTTGCGACTAAATCTGAAACCATATAAAAGTATAATTGCACAAAGTGGCACTAAATGCAAGATTAGTTGCAAATAGAGCAGATGGAGGATGCCACTCCATGGCGTGACCCTATAAGCGCTAACTTAAGAGAAGTGGAAGAAAGGGGTCAGCCCTGGAAAATAGAAACTAGCTTCTTTACCTGACTCCTTATCTTCCTGTTCTCCTCCATCAACCTCTCTATCTTTATCCCCGCCTTGCTTACCGCCTGCGCCTTCATCTTGAATATCTTCCCTATCTCCCCGTTTGTTAATCCCG
>JAJSZR010000176.1 GCA_030262715.1 Deltaproteobacteria bacterium | reverse complement strand
GGCAATTCCCCAGGGGCTGCAGTCAGGTTTGCGAACCGACTGGCCGCATTCTCAGTGACCCGCCTGGGGCTTGCTTCTGTGCCTATGGCTTCAGAGATAAGAGAGGCCGGGGTTTTATTGGATGAGGCTCTGCCTTGCACAGCAAGGACCTGAGCATGAGAGTCCCGGATAAGGAAAGCGCATATACCGACATCCATGTGCACGCCGTGCCGCGTAACGGGAAGATCCAGGCTCACGGCTGGCGGCAGGCCTTATTTGCCCTGGCTGCCAAGCGATCCGGTGCGCACGGAGCAGGACCGGAGGCTGCGCGGACTTACACAGAAAATCTGGCAAGATATCTTCACAGTTCCCGTTATGTGCGACGTGCAGTTCTGCTTGCGCTGGATCAGGTATATGACGAACATGGAACGCCTCACCAAGAGATGACCGGTTTTTATGTGAGCAATGAAGATGTACTGGCATGGTGCAGGGAGGCCCCGGAAGTTTTTCTTTTTGGGGCATCGATTCATCCCTACAGACGCGATGCCCTTGAAGCCCTTGAACGCTGTGCGGAACAGGGAGCAGTTTTAGTCAAATGGTTGCCAAACAGCCAGGGTATTGATCCGGCGGATCGTCGTCTTCTGCCTTTTTACCAGAAGCTGGCTAAATTGGATCTTCCACTGCTCTGTCACACCGGCTTTGAATTTGCTTTGCCCGCGATCCACCAAGCATATGGGAATCTTGAGCGCCTGCGTCTTGCCCTAGAGCAGGGTGTCATCGTGATCGCCGCCCACAGCGGGTCCAGCGGCCTTTTCATTAACCGGCGGGCCCTGACGCGTTTTAAACAAATGCTTTGCCGTTATCCCAATCTGTATTGCGATACAGCAGCCCTTGCGCTCCCCAACCGAATGGAGGCCTTGCTGTGGTGGCGTAATCATCCGGAGCTGTTTAACAGGCTCTTGTTCGCCACAGATTTCCCTGTTCCTTTTTGGACCCTGCCCTGGTTATTGTTTTTGTCCCGTGCCGACTATATCCGATTTGCAAGGGAGCATAACCCGTTTGACCGGATGGCGGAGCTACTGAAAGGATTGGGAGTTTATCCTTCCCGTGATGGCTTTGAATCACTGCTTCAACGCTCCCGCTGAGCCCACTCAATCCCTTCCTATGATATTTACCATAGCGCTAATAGCAAATATGCAAGAAAAATCCAAAAGAACTTCATCCTAAGGCTAGACGACTACTGGACCAACTCAATGCTTCTCCGACCCTGGGATTTCTCAAATCATTCAGATGTTTCTGCCATCGCTGCCGGCATTTGATCTGAAATAGAATCATCAGACTTCAATTTCTTTCTCACCGCCCGCTCCGCTCCAGACACAGAGGTCATAGAGAAAAAAACAATCTTTGCGCTTTGCGGTGAATATAGCCTGGCTCAGATATGTATGGCTTTCAGACTAACCGCAAGGTGGAAAAAGTTTGACATATTTTTCCAACTAGACTAGTCTAACTAGACTTATAATAGGATAGGAGGCGTTATGAAAACCACTTGGAAACTTCAAGATGCGAAAAGTAAATTCAGTAAGGTAGTTGAGGATGCCTTAAAAGAAGGGCCACAGTATGTGACTCGGAGGGGAATAGAGGCAGTAGTAGTTTTGTCTGTCCAAGAATATAAAGAATTGCTTCCCAATAAAACCAATTTTAAGGAATTCCTCATGAATTGTCCAAAAATGGATAAAGATTTTGAATTTGAACGACAGAAAGATTTTCCACGGAGTATAACGCTTTGAAATATCTATTAGATACTTGTTTGATTTCAGAATTAGTCAAACCTACTCCGAATAAAAAGGTCATCAAGTGGTTGAATGATATTCCCTCAACGGCATTATTTTTGAGTGCAATTACCATTGGTGAAATAAGAAAAGGGTTAACCAAATTGCCAAGTTCAAAAAAGAAAGAAACATTAATGGCTTGGCTAAACACCCTATTGAGAAACTACAAAGAACGAATTTTTTCTATTGATTTAATAGTTGCTGAAAATTGGGGCATCATTCAGGGAAATGCAGAGAAAGCTGGAATGCCTATGTCCTCTATAGATAGCCTAATTGCTGCTACTGCTCATACTCATAATTTAACGCTGGTTACAAGGAACGAAGACGATTTTGTTCCGAGCCAAATTTCTATTCTTAATCCATGGAACTTATAGATATTCCAATCTTCACCATAGGGTTACGGAAACCAAGCTATCGAATACTTAAGGGATGAACACGATAGAAAGACTGCGGTGGTGGTGGTGGCGATTGACGCGTGGCGCGGGGATCGCGGCCGCGCAGTCACCCTGTATCAGGGACTCAATTCTTCCTGGATTATTCGCCGCAATGTGCTTTCCGTCAAAGGTTTCCGACTCATGTCTAAATATTCCCGCAGAGCGTTGTTTATCATGGTCTGGTAGCCATGTCCGGCGGTCTCAGCGTGGGAACGGAATTCCTCAAGCACATCATTATCAAGAAAAATAGTGATGCGGGTCTTTCCTTTTTGTGGGATCACTGCGCCACGTTTGGCCTTAGTGAAATTATATTCCTTTTTCATATCTCTTCCTTTCCTTTGATGTTGCCTCCCGGGCTGAAATTAATCGGATATTTTTGCCACTAAATCCCCGTATACCATGGCCACACCAGCAATACCTGTCGAAACGGAACGTTGAAATTGGAAATTGGAAATTGGAAATTTGGTCTTCATGCTTTTGTACTGTTTCAGGCGATCGTATTATCTGATAGCCCACGGTGTTCTGAACCTTTTTGTTTCACTTATCAAAGTCGTGCCAGACCATATCTGATAACTCTTCTGCCAGTTTGTAAACATCCAAGGGGTTCAAGTGGTTACTTAAGTCGTCAGGGGTATTTTCAGCGGAATCATGCCGGAATATCGTGGCGCACGTACAGCTTCCGTATCTGTTCCGCAAACTGTTTTTCGATCTCCGACCGTTTCAGTTTCATAGTGGCAGTGATCACGCCGTTCTCAATGGTCCATGGCTCCAGTGTCATGTACACAGAGCGTACCTGGGCATAGACCGGAAATTTTTGTAACAGCCCCGCGATTTTTTTGATGACTTTTTTTATAGCGGCGGGCGACTGGAGTGATGAAGGATCTTCAGGATCCAGATCAAGCCCGGAGGCGAATACCTGCCATGCATTGGGGTTGAGCACCAGTAACGCAGCAATGTATGGTCTGCCTTCTCCTACCACCATGGCCTGTTTGAAAAGTGGGTCCAGGATAATCGACGATTCCAGGTCCGCCGGTGAGATCTTCTCGCCAGTGGAGGTCACCAGGATCTCCTTGAGTCGCCCGCGGATAAAGATTTGATGATCCAGTACTTCCGCGATATCGCCTGTATGCAGCCATCCATCATCATCAATGGCTGCGCGGGTATCTTCAGGGCGGTTCCAGTAGCCAATCATGACGCCTGGGCTGCGTGTAAGAAGCTCGCCGTTACCTTCGATCTTGATCTCAACGCCGGGTAAGGGCTCTCCCACTGAGGATGGGACATTATTTTCAAGGCGATTGGCGCTTATTACCGGTGAGGTCTCGGTAAGCCCGAATCCTTGTACCAGAGGCAGCCCAAGCCCGACAAAGAACCGTGAAAGTCTCTCCTGCAGCGGAGCCCCTCCGCTGACTGCAAACCGCACACGCCCGCCCAGCCTGGCCAGTATTTTGGCTGCCACAAGTCGATGGAGAATCGGCCATATGATACGTTCTACCAGGTTGATATATCTACCCCTCCCTTGGGTTGCCTCGAACCGGTGCCAGCCAACATCCTCCGCCCATCTGAACAGAAAACGCGCAAGCGCACTTCTTTTCTTTAATTGTTGCTGTATCTTTGCATATATACGCTCGTAGATCCTGGGCACCGATATGAGCACTGTGGGCCGTATTATCAGCAAGTCCTCGGCAAGGTCCTTGGGAGAACGCGCGTATGCCACAGAACTGCCTGCCATCATGGGAGCGTAGTAACCCACTGTACGTTCAAATGTATGCGACAGGGGCAGAAAAGATAGAAGGACATCTTCGCAATACCCGGGATTCACTTCTAGCACAGCCTCTGCATTCCAGAGAATGTTCAGGTGAGACAGCATCACGCCCTTGGGATAGCCCATAGTCCCTGAAGTGTAGACAATTGTAGCGAGCCCGTGAGGGTCAGTGGCCCGGTTGACCGGGGCTTCAGGCTGTTCCGGCAGCCAATCGGCTACGTGGCTGAATCTTATCTTCTGTTGTGTCCTGGTCACTTTCTCTTTTTCCAAGCAAAGCACGTGGTCCAAG
>JAJSZR010000175.1 GCA_030262715.1 Deltaproteobacteria bacterium | reverse complement strand
GTTACGCAGCACTGAAGCATAAGTCAAACTGACAGGGATCTACACAAGGTCATCAGGAATTTTTCATTTTGATTTAGTTGATGTGCCGCGAAATCACGCTGAAAATCAACTAGTTCCCCTGGTTTTTACAAAAGATGCTCAAATTGGCACATAGTACTCCCATCCCTGTCATTTCAAAGGTCAAAGCTCAAAGAGATGTCGTAATCAAACCCTTTCAGCTTTCAGCTTCAGGCTTTCAGCTCTTATGCAACGCAGCAGATGGGGTATTTTCAGCGGAATCAGGGCTGGCTTGGCAGGAGGCAGCCAAGCTTCTCCCTTGACTCTGTGGTACAAGGGTGTTATTTGAGTATTTTAGTAATTAAAAATGGTCCTAAATTGAGTAGTACAAGAACTGATATTGGCAAGTATGGGAGAATATGGCTGACCTTTTGCTTTTTAATCCCTGGTGGGAAAATCCGGGAAACATTGAATTAGACCGATACATTTCGGCGTACCAGAAATCTCTGATTCAATGGCGGCCGGACGTCTTTAGTAAATTTGATTTCAACCAAGACGCTGTCTATACCCTGCGAGGCCCTCGTCAGGTGGGAAAAACCACCTTGACCAAGATGATCATACGCGATCTTTTGAAATCAGGTGCGCCTCCCAGGGCCATCTTTTACTATTCCTGCGACCTGATTCCAGGTGCCGAGGAGGTGTTCCAACTCATCAGGCAATACCATGAATTTTCCCAACCACTCAAGTTCAAGAGGAGATATGTTTTCCTGGATGAAATATCCCTGGTACCTCACTGGCAGAATGCAGTTAAACAGGTCATTGACCTTGGGTGGGGTCAGGGGACCACTCTTCTGCTTACAGGTTCTTCGGCAGTAGACATTAAACGGGGTGCAGAAAGACTTCCCGGCCGTCGGGGAAAAGCCGTCTTTCCAGACAAGGTTCTGCTGCCTATGAGCTTTGCCGATTTTGTTGAAAAATGTTCCGACCTATCCCTTTCCTTGACGGAGGCTTCCCTCCAGGGATTATTGGAGGACCCTGAAAAATTTGAGAACCTCAAGTCCCAGACTGAAATTTTTCTGCCAAAGTTGTCCACGCTTTTGACAAATTTTCTGGCTGTCGGTGGATTCCCTCTGGCTGTGGACCAATTCCTAAGAGTAGGATCCCTTTCTGAGGACATACTTGAAACCTACTTGACAGTCATTCGATCCGATTTTGAAAAGATAAAGAAAAGTCGAATCCTGCTTCGGCAGGTCCTGATCAGAATCCTGTCTATCTCAGGAGCCCCAGCGAGTTGGCAAAGCTTGGCCAAGCCTATCGACACCCCATCCTACAAAACCGTAAGGGACTATGGTGAGCTGTTGGCCGATTCATTCTTGTTGGCTATCATGTATTTCCTGGAAAAGAACAAGAAAGTTGCCAACCCTAACAAAGGTAAAAAATTTTACTTTTCCGACCCTTTGATTCTGAATCTGGCTGCTCGCGAGGCAGGGATTGCTATGCTCCGGGACCACGGGAAGAGTGTCGAGGCCTTGGTGGCTATTCATCTAATCCGGAAATTCGAAAAACGGATTTTTGAAGGTCTTGGCAACGTGCAGAGCGTCTTCTACTGGCGATCTAGCAAAGGGAAGGAAGTTGATTTCGTGGCGCTTCACGAGGAACGGTTTCTTCCGGTTGAAGTCAAATTTCAAAGCATTATCAGCCGTAGCGATTATTCCACCATGAAGAGAACCTTTGGCCGAGGCATCCTGGTTACCAGAAACACCTTCTTCCGAGATAACCAAATCCTTGGAATTCCGGCACCAGTATTCTTGCTTCTTTTGGATTAAGATCATAACTTATACTACTTTTTCAAACCTCAACTGACAGTCGTTTCCTTATGGAAGTTATCCAAGCGGTAAATGGCTCTGTGCAGGTCTGTGGTCAATCCATTTATTGTGAAGTACTTATTTGGTATTTCGCCATCTTACGGTAGAGGGTCATCCGGGACCAGTGGAGTTTCTGGGCAGCCTTACTCTTGTTCCACTTGGTAGCGAAGAAGACGGAAAGCAGTCGGTCCCGCTCCTTTTCGGAAAGCCCTTCTGCTTCTTTGAATCGCCTTTGGAACGCCTTCGGCAAATCCATTAAGGCAATCTTCAAGGAGGAGAGGCTGATGAAGGTAGCCTCCAGGAGGTTCTTCAGCTCGCGCACATTGCCAGGCCAATCGTAGTGGAGCAGTGAAGCCATGGCTTCTTCTGTGAAGCCTTCGACTTCGCGGCCGAACCGCTGATTGAACTTCCTGATGTAGTGCTTGAGCAAGGAAGGAATGTCCTCCTTCCGGTCGCGTAACGGGGGCAGGTGGATCCGGGCCACATTGAGCCGGTAATAGAAGTCTTTTCTGAAGCTGCCCTTTTCCATCAATTGTTCTGGGTCGCGATTTGTCGCACCGACGACCCGGACGTTTATGGAGATTGCCCCCTTACCTCCTAGACGGCAAACCTCTTTTTTTTCGGTAGTTCTCAGGATCTTCATCTGTGCATAAGGGCTCATGTCGCCGATCTCATCCAGAAATACGGTTCCACCCTCGGCCAACTCGAATTTACCCCGTTTCGAAGCAACAGCCCCTGTAAAGGCCCCTCGTTCGTAACCAAACATCTCGCTTTCCACCAAGCTATCAGGAAGGGCAGCGCAGTTGATACATACAAAAGGCTTCTGATGCCTCGGGCTGTTCCGGTGGATCAACTCGGCCGCCAGCTCTTTGCCTGTGCCGGTCTCACCTGTAATGAGGACGGTGCAGTCTGTCGTGGCAACCTTCATGAGATAAGCCTTGATCACCCGCATTGCCGCACTGTCACCGATCATAGGCTCGTTGATGTCTGTTTCCGGAAAGCTTTTTTTATGGTCTGAGAGTTTTCGGTTGATACTTGCTATTAACTCCTCGTACGAGACAGGCCATTTGAAATAGTCCGTGACCCCCGCCCTTAAGGCCGCAACAACCCGCGCTTCAGAGCTATTCCTGGTGATCAGGAAAAGCGGGACTCCTCTGTCCTGCTGGCGGATCTGCGCCACTGTCTTTAGTCCATTCCTGCTACTGTCTCCGGAAGAGCATATGATCATGAGATCCGGCTTCCTGGATTGAAAAGACCGGAGGGCACTTGTTTTGTCCAACGCTTCGATGACCTCAAATCCATGGTGAAATAAACGACCTTTCATATCTTGACACAAGATCTCATCCCCTTCAGCGATCAATATTGCCGGATTATTCATGAGCCGCCTCCCTGTGAAAGTCATGTGTCAATAAATCCTGGCGAAGTGATGCTTGATTCTCCTCTTTGTTTTTTTTAACTAAAGATGCTGTTAAGCGAATATTGTGCCAGGTTAAAGAAAGGCGAGAAGCTATCATGTATGAATGACTATAACAAACTGATTTACATATATAATGCTGCTTTAATTAGGCTCTCCACATACCCCTCACAGTGAATTAATAATCATGCGACCTGGCAAGTTTATATATACGTAGAGACTCTTAATATAAATGTAGTTGACACCAAAATTCTGTTTTCCTCAGGGGGATCTGTGGTCTGAAAGGGGTCAATATTTATTAATGATAAGGTCAATACGTTCCAGCACTGCCAAAATATGCTGAAGTGAAGTAGCGTAGTGTTCCATTGTCCCTTGGTGTTAAAACCTTGAAAAGTTACCGAACAGCTTGCCAACAGAAAACAGACTATAGGCCCAAAATTATTTTTAGTACCTTAGTAATTATTTTTGCATTTTTTCTGGCAGAAAATTCTGAAACACAATCACGAAAACACGAAAGATTGAAAGCACGCAATAAAACAATATTCAGGCTTTCAGATGCTCTTCCGCTAATACTTTGATTTAGTAGGTCGGGTTGAGGGACGGAGTCCCGAAACCCAACAATACCTTAAGATCGTTGGGTTTCGCTTTGCTCAACCCAACCTACCGAAAGTGGCCAAAGCAAAGATCAGGACATGATCAAAGTATTAGAGGAAGAGTATCGGCTTTCGTGTCTTCGAATTTTCGTGCTTTCGTGATCAATTTTTTTATGTTCAAACTTGTTTGGTTCCGGCTTGTCCGGGTTAGGTTTAACAAAAGATCAAATCGCAATGGAAATACTTTTTATTTTAGATTTTTAGAAAAGAACCGACTTAAAATCAAGGAAAAGTGACAAAAAATGTCGATTTTTTGGGTGTTACTAACAGATTACACAGAATCCTGTTATGGCCGCTTTCCCTTGAGAGGTATCTATCAGTACCGTTAACCCTCCCTCTGTATGAGCCGGCGTATGGATGACACGGATTCCTGGAAGAAT
>JAJSZR010000174.1 GCA_030262715.1 Deltaproteobacteria bacterium | reverse complement strand
TTCGACCTCAAAACATCCCTTCTTATGTTGACATATGGCACACACCGTGCTTCAATAATTTTTATGATATATTATAAATGGAATCATGAAAAAAATGAAAAACTTAAGGCGGAACGAGGCATTGGTTTTGAACAAGTAATCCTACACATTGAACGCGGTGACCTTATCGATGTAATTGAACATCCGAATCAATCTAATTATCCAAATCAACAAATGCTGGTTGTCAAAATTAAAGACTATGCTTGTCTGGTTCCGTTTGTTGAGGATGAAGAAATCAGATTTTTAAAAACAATAATTCCGAGTCGTAAAGCGACTCGTGAGTATTTGGGAGGATGAAATGGCTAAAATAAAACTCGATAAAGAAGAAAAAGATCTTCTTGATAGTTATGAACGGGGAGAATGGAAATCCGTCAAAAACCTTGAAGGAGAGATTGAAAAACATAGAGGATACGCTCGGCAGACTTTAAGAAAAGACAAGAGAGTAAATATCCGGATTTCATCCATGGTGCTTGATGAGCTTCAAACAAGAGCTGTTGAAGATGGCATGCCTTATCAAACTCTAATATCCAGCATTCTGCATCGATTTATAACAGGAAGGTTCATTGAAAAACCAAGGTCGAACAAGTCATTTGAGAATGATGTGTAAACGCTGGCGCGTTTCCCGCGTCTCTGAGAATAGAGGGGTCAGTCCTGGAAAATAGAAATTAATCTTTGATAGCGTCTTTTAAAATGTTAGAATTCTTGCGTTATGGCACGACCTTACCGACTGCAAGAGAACAGTGAGATAAGGAGTCAGGTAAAGAAGCTAATTTCTATTTTCCAGGGCAGACCCCTCTGTGCTCTCGAACCGAGCAAAAGTAGCCGAGCGCTGACCGCGTCGGCTGATTTGCAGCGTTATGTGCCAAAAAAATTAATTGACAATTCCCATTTTTGTATTACAGTACTGTAATACAGATATTGAGGAGGATTATGTATGATCACTCTAAGATTAGATTCTAAACTTGAACAATCCATTGATAATATAGCAAGATATCTTGGCCTGACAAAATCAGAATTGATAAGACACAGCATTCAGGAATACTTGAAAAAGATTCCCAATCAAACTCCATGGGATTTAGGAAAAGATTTATTTGGCAGGTATTCAAGTGGTATTGGTAATTTGTCATCTGATAGAAAGTATATAATAAAGAAAAAAATTAGGGCCAAATTAAATGAAAAAAATACTTATTGATTCTGGTCCGCTGATAGCTCTTTTTGATGCCTCTGACAAATATCACTCTGCTGCTGTCGATTTTCTAAAAGCCAATCGATACCCTCTCGTTACCACCATAGCCTCTGTCACAGAAACTTTACATTTATTGGATTTTCACCGGAATGCTCAGTTAGACTTTCTTGAATGGATATGCCGAGGTGGAGTTGAAATACATCCTATTGAAAATGATGCGATAGAGAGGATAAAACAATTGATAGAGAAATACAGTGACCTACCAATGGATTTTGCAGATTCCTGTCTGGTGTATTTAGCAGAGAAGTTGCAGTTAAATACAATAGTCACTGTTGACAGAGATTTTACGATTTACAGGATCAAAGGTCGGAGGAAATTTAAGACCATCAATTTAGAGCAAAGTTGCATGAAATAAAGCACATAACCAATAAGGATTGAGTCGATCCTGCAAGGTCGATCTCAATCCCTGTTCATGAAGCCCGGTTGTGTGCGAGGTTTTGTGGTATAGGGGTATTGCCACCAACAAAACATTTTTCTCCGCCTTGCATTGTGGTGCCGGATTTGGCTTGCGTTCCCGCAATCATAAAACATAGGCATTTTTATGATAATTATCCATTGGAGTGCCTTGGCCCTATAGGGACATTAAATTCTAATACTGTGCCATTTAATTTATAGGAAACTGCCTGATGTTAGTAAAATTCTCCCGCCATGCAAAACGAAGAGCAAAGCTCTATAATATATCAGAACCAACAATTGAAAATATTTTAGTGAATATGGATTTAACCCAAGGGGAGCATAAGGTGATAAAAAATGTATCCGGTTTTAGATATCCTATAAAGATCGTTGTTGCCGTTGAAGGTGATATCATAACGGTAATCACAAGTTATCCATTGAAGAAAGGGCGAGGTCAATGAAAGTATATTATGATGAAGAAATAGATGCTTTGTACCTAAAACTAGGAGAGCAAAAGCCAGATGGTGTTATTGAAATCGCAGAAGGAGTGAATATTGATACTACTTCTGATGGAAAGCTTACTGGTATAGAAATCCTTAAAGCATCAAAAAAAATTAATATTAACACAATCTTGTCTTATACTCTTGAGTTAGACCAAGACATATTGCAGCAAAATGTCGCCGAACAAGACGCTTAAGCTGCAGGTCAACAGCGCGGCGGTTTTTCAAGGCCCGTGCCCCGCATAAAATCTGGAGGTAGTTCAAAGTGTTTGCTTCGCAATGTTGGTGGCAGCTTGGCTTTCACGTTAGGTGAATAGAAGCAATCCAAAATGGGATCGAAACGAAAATGAAAATATACTTGGATAATTGTTGTTTTAATCGCCCATTTGATGATCAATCTCAAATCAGAATCAGGCTTGAGTCCGAGGCAAAATTGAAAATTCAAGAAGAAATCAGATCAGGAAAATTTCAGTTGGTTTGGTCGTATATTCTGGATTATGAGAATAATCAAAATCCATATCAAGAACGAAAAGTTCGAATAAAAAGGTGGAGGGAATATGCTATAAGCGATATTGAAGAAACTTCTGAATTAATTGAAACAGCAAGTTTGCTGAATCAGAAAGGAATTCAGAAAATTGACTCATTGCATCGGAATATGTCAATATCGATGATCCAATCGGCTTTATAAAGGAGGTCTTATCATGATGATCGATACAGAAATTAGATTGAAAGGGGTTCAAGTCCTTGCCGAGTATCTTGGTGATGTAGAAGCAGAGCGGTTTATTGCACTGATTCAAAGAGAACCGTTCGATTATACAAAGTGGCGTCAAGGCATGGATGAAGACTTATCCATAGAAGAAATCAGCAAAAAAGCGATGGCTTTAAGAATGAAAGACACCGAACAATCGCATGCATCTTGACGCCCAAAGCCGGCGCGTTTTTCGCGTTAGCATCATACAGTCTGGATTTCGTGTTTTGTGTTTCCGGTTTATCCGGGTTAGGTCTTAGGTAGCAATAAAGGGTTATAACATGAAGATTGAGCAAAAGAGATGGACGGAAGCAAGGGGATGGGAACCTGAACCACCAGGCGAGTTAGGTGAATCTGCCCAGTTGGTTTTGCTGTTTGGCAGCACCTTGATACTAAAAGAACAAAAGTGTTTCCGTGAAATCAAGGATACTTATCCGAAAGCCCATCTTTTTGGCTGTTCTACTGCCGGTGAAATTTGTGGCACACAAGTAACTGATGACTCATTGATAGCCACGGCCGTCAATTTTGAATTCACTCAGTTGAAGGGATCTCAAATCAAGCTTAACGAAGTGGAGAACAGCTTTCAAGCAGGTGATCACCTCGCCAGGTCACTTGATAAAGAAGGGCTGGTACATGTGCTTGTCCTTTCAGATGGACTTAAAGTAAATGGTAGTGATCTGGTTAACGGGCTAATGAGAAATCTGCCTGACGGGGTCACTGTTACAGGTGGGCTCTCCGGAGACGGTGAGCGTTTTGAGGAGACGCTCGTGTTTTGGGATGGGCCGCCTGAGAGTGGTGTTATTGCTGTTCTAAGCTTATACGGAAGCCGGCTTAAGGTCGGTTATGGCTCTATGGGCGGATGGGATCCATTCGGTCCTGAAAGGTTAATTACGCGATCAAAAGGAAACATTCTGTATGAATTGGACGGCAAGTCGGCGTTGGAATTGTATAAAAAGTATTTGGGCGATCATGCCAAGGGTCTGCCTGCCACCGGGCTCCTTTTCCCACTGAGTCTTCGGGCCAGGGAAGGTGAGGCCGGGTTGGTTCGTACGATTTTATCTATTGACGAAAAAGATCAAAGCATGACATTTGCAGGCGATGTTCCTGAGGGAGCTTATGCACGCTTGATGAAGGCCAATTTTGACCGTTTGGTTGACGGGGCTGTGGGGGCGGCTAAGATCAGTTACGAAACCTCTGGCTCTTTATCTCCGGATTTGGCCATCCTCATCAGTTGTGTCGGCCGAAAGATGGTTTTGAGGCAAAGGATCGAAGAAGAGGTGGAAGGTGTTCGTGAAGTACTGGGCGACCGGACTATTCTGGCAGGATTTTATTCTTACGGAGAGATTTCACCGTTTATCCCTGTGACCAAATGTGCTCTGCATAACCAGACCATGACCATCACGACATTTTCAGAGA
>JAJSZR010000173.1 GCA_030262715.1 Deltaproteobacteria bacterium | reverse complement strand
TTTGAGTATTATGCAGAGTCTATATAATAATGAGGATTTGTTATTTTGAGGAGTGCGGTGGAACATTTCAGGTCCTATCTGTTGTCAAAACGAATCGTTCCTGAAAAGAAGCTAAGGTATTATCTCTCGTGGATTACCCAGTTTTACGCTTTTTATGACAAATGGGGATATAGGGGACGTCCTTGACTAGATTGAATAAGTGTTATGTTATAACGGTATGAACAAAGGACGGAATTTAGGGGACGTTTAGGGAACGAACACAGACGACTCAATATGACCGGTGCGATTCATCATGTCTTCACCAGGGGTTTGAATCGCCAAGATATCTTTCTTGACGACTGCGACCGGAATGACTTTCTTGGTCAACTTGATCTGATACGGAAAGTTCTCGCCGGTTATGCCATTTCCTTTAACCGTCGGCATAGGCGGCATGGCGGCTACCTATTTTCTTTTCCATGCCATATTCTGAGAATATACAACAATTTTTTTCCCCGGATTTCATATCGCACTACATATCTCCCAAATATCAACTCCCGGATTTCTCCCGGCGTATTCTCTACAGGGCGGCCTATTTTAGGCATTGCAACAAGCCCTTTAATAGCTCCTCGAAGTCTTTGAGATATCCGTTGAGCTGCTTCCGGATTATGCTGAGCGATAAACTCCCTAAGCCGCACTAAATCATGCAATGCCGCTTTGGAAAACTGCAATTTCATTCCGGAGGCTCCAACTCATCATCTTTACCCCAGCTGGATAGCCAAGCCATAACCTCATCGCCGTCTACTACACGACCAGCCTCAATATCTTCAAGGGCCTCCAAGGTTTCTTCACGACGGCGAGCGAGTTCTGTTTCTTGATCCACGTATTCCTTCATGATCTGGCGCAATACATGACTGACAGTTAATCCATGATTTGCAGCTAAAGATTCAAATGCAAGTTTCAATTCGGGAGGCACCCGTGTCCTGATTACTTCTGATGCCTTCATATATATCATCTCCTTTTCTGTGTGTAGCTACATTGTAGTTTGCAGAAAGGGAAGTTGTCAAGGCTGGCCCAGGCGAAAAGGGAGACGTCCGCCCCTTTTCCGCATACCAAAAGGTGATTCCATATATACTCTACACGGTCACAAATTGCGCTTTTTTGAAGACGTCATTCCGGCGAAAGCCGGAATCCAGTGATTTAGATATGTTCTGGATGCCGGATCAAGTCCGGCATGACGGTCTTGGGACTCTTTAGTGGTAAAAGGCACGATAGAGAAATCTCAAATTATGACCTTTTACAGTACAGTATAGTATTTATTTCTTTCGGCCTTTGAAGTACATAATCTGGGTTCAGTGGATAACAGTTTCATTTCCATCGACCTCTCTTCGAAATAAGGAGTAGCGACAGATACGGAGGGGCCGAATCTATCCCATCCTCCAAATTTCTGACTATCCGTTCTCCATCCAGCCCGCATCTGGAGACAAGGACCGATCCATTGAGCAAGTCGAGCTGATCAAGGACATCCATTATCTCTTTGTATTCGCGGTACACCTTGAGCATCACCACCCTGTCCGTATGGTCAATCACCTCTCTCAGTTTTTTGGCGCCCAGGGCGCCTGAAATTACGGTAAAGGATTCCTCTGCTTCGGCCAGCACCTCTCCTGCAGCGGCTGCAGCGGCCTGGTACGATGTAATTCCGGGGATAATCTCGATGGGGACATCAGGATATTTTTCCCTGATAGTACGCATAATGTACCCAAAGGTGCTGTAAATCATGGGATCGCCGATGGTGACAAAGGCCGCATCTTTTCCCTTCCTTAAGGAGTAGACCACCGTGTGTGCGTTTTCCTCCCATGCGGTCCGGAGTTTTTTTCTGTCGCGGGTCATGGGAAAGCCCAAACGAACAATGCGCACCCCCTCTTTGAGGTGGGTGGATGCGATCTCCTCGGCCAGTGAATAACCGTTCTTTGTGGAGGCGGCCGCAAATACGACATCTACCTGCTTTAGAACCTTCACGGCCTTCAGGGTGATGAGGTCCGGGTCTCCGGGGCCGACGCCTATTCCAAAAAGGGTGCCGTTGTTCATTCGTTTGGTTTCTCGTAACCGTTCACGGGTTCAGGGTTCAGGGTTCAAAGGTTCATGGTTTATAAACCTCTTCGGGTAAAGGATTCTGCCTATTTCGTATATCCCGTCCAGGAGCCTCAACGTGGGCCTTGAGACGATCTTTTCATCGATGATATAGACCTGTCCCTCCCTTACTGCCTTGATTGCCCTGAATCCCCCTTCCTCCTCTATACGCTCCACACTTATCTGGTTCATTACCCCTCTCTGTGCGAGATAGACATCTATATTATCTCCATGGGACAGGATATGCTCTTTCCCATAAGCCGCTATGTTTGTATTCCTGACCGCCTTTGCGTCCGCGGCAACATTTATCCCCCCTGCCGTTGTTAAGGCAAACATGGCAATAGAAGAGGGAGAAAAGGTCTTCATCTTGCTGTGGATGGCCTCAAAGTAGACCCTCTTTCGCCCTGAAAGCGGTATGGAGTTCACTATCGACCGGATCTTAAGCAGGCCCCCTTTAAATTTCTGTATCATCAGCCCGACCTCTGTTTCCCGTCCTGTAAGCATCCCAAGCTCCCTCCAGTAAGAAAACATCCCATCTACTGTCCTCGGCTGAAGGGATACCACAGCAATTCCCGATTCTCTCAGTTTCGATATGAGACCTCTGTATCCCCTGGCGATCATCGGCCGGATCAGGACCAGGTCCGGCTGTGCCGCAATGAACTTCTCTGCATCATCATGGTAGCTGAATACCGGCTTTTTCCCAGCCTCGGGGGGGAATGCCTCGTCTCCGGAAACACCTATGATTTCTCTATCCAGCCCGAGGGAAAAAAGGTTCTCGGTATGGGCCGGATATAATGAAATGATCCTCTCAAACGGCCTTTCCATCCTGATCAAATGCCTTGATTGATCCAAAAAACTCTGTGCCCCGAACGATGTACCAAAACTCGCTGCCACGGCCACAAAAATAATGCATACCACTGCTATCTTTTTCATCGTGGGATTCCCTTGAAGCTTACCTGGCAGGAACCTGAATACCGGTCAAAATAGACCCTGGATTCAACATTGAAGACTGCCTTTATACCTTCTTCGGTCAACACCTCCGGGGTGTTTCCCTCAGATACGATCCTGCCCGATTTCATGAAAACCATCTTATTAGAATATGTTGCAGCCAGGTTCAGGTCGTGAAGTGCCGAAATGACGGTCCTGTCTGCCTGGCTGACCTCTTCAGATACAGCCCTCAGAAAATTCAGCGTGTGCTGGATATCCATATTGGATGTGGCCTCGTCTAAAATCAAGACCGGGGTGTCCTGCACAAGGGCCCTTGCAAAGACCACCCTCTGCTTTTCACCACCGCTCAGCTCTGTTATATACTTGTCTTTAAGCCTGCAGAGGCCGGTCTTTTCAATAATCGCTTCTGCAATATCGATGTCTTCCTTGGAAGGGCCTCCAAACCTCGGGATATAGGGATGCCGGCCCATCAGGACCACTTCCCCGACCGTGAAGGGGAAATGGATATAAAAATCCTGTGGAACCAGGGCTATTTCTCTGGCGAGTTTTCGCTTACCGTATTTATTTATATCGCTGCCAAGATATCTGATGCTCCCTGATCCCGGGGTCTTACTTCCTGTCATAATGTCTAAAAGCGTGGTCTTACCGCATCCGTTCGGACCCACGATGGCATAAAAGTTCCCTGCCTCAACGGTCAAAGAGATGTTATCCAGTACTTTCTGTCTCCCGTATGAAAAATGGAGCCTGTTTGCCTCAAAGACCGGGGTCCTATGCATCATAAGCGCTAAGTTGTTTTGTAAACGTTCACAGGTTACATCTGAAAGATGAACATCGAACATCGAACGTCCAACGTCGAACATCGAATGAAAAACGAATATCCAATACCTAACATTCAATGGCTATTTCTGTCTCTTTTCAGCCGTTTTGATGCTCGTAACGAAAATCTTAATTAATTTTCTGTTTCCTCTAAAATATCATTTAGTAGTTCAGGTTTTTTAATTAGCAGCCTTTCTTCTAGGTCATAAGTCTGTTTCTTCATCTTTTCCCATTCAACATTCGATGTTGGACGTTCGATGTTCGATGTTCATTAGTCCATCCGTTGCAAAAATAACTTAGCGCGTATGGTCCTATGCACGTAGTCCTCCCACTCTCCTTTGCCTGAAGATGTAACAAAAGAACGGGCCACCAATGAGAGCGGTCAGCACACCAATGGGGACCTCTACAGGCAAAACGGCCCTGGTTATTGTGTCGGCGCCAAGGAGCAACCCGGCGCCGGCGAGGCCGGAAGCCGGAATCAACTTTCTATTATCCGCCCCGGTAAAAAAACGCATAAGATGCGGTACAATAAGGCCAACAAAGCCGATAATGCCGGATACGGATACACAGACAGCCGTCATGAAGGACGCTGTC
>JAJSZR010000172.1 GCA_030262715.1 Deltaproteobacteria bacterium | reverse complement strand
CACCCCGCCGCCGCAGCTGCCAGCTGAATTTCCGGTTATGGTGTTGTTGGTCAGGGTTACTTCCCCACCATCCGTATTGGCAAACAAGCCGCCGCCATTATTGGATGCATTCCCGTTCTGTAGCGTTACCCCGTCAACCACAAACTCGACCGCCTGGTCACATGACAACACCAGTACATTCCCAGCCGCATCACCATCCAGCACCGTATTAGCCGGATCAACCTCACGGGATGCGCAGGTAGTATAGCCGCCTTCAATTGTGACCCCAAAGGCCTCAGTAGAAGCATAAATAAAGTTTCCGACGTAAGTGCCTTGCACGATATGTATGATATCGTCCTCACCGTTGCTCGCAGCCTGGCTCAGGGCGCTGTGGAGTCCTGCGGCATCGCTTACGCAGAATGTGGCGGCCTGGGCCGCACCAACAAGAAACAGGAAAAGAGTAATCAGGGAAAAAACAACGGACATGATTCGGGGTTTTTGCCGGGTAAGCTCCATCATACTAGTCTCCTTTGATGACGAATCAGCGGGCTGACAAATAATGTCGGATATTTTATGTAGAAAAAGACAGCAGGTCATTTTAACTATCTAATATTCACAAGATAATAAAATGAGCCGTATTTAATTACTGCTTATCTCCACCCTCCGGCACAGTTGATAGGAAATAGTATCTTGAGCGATTCAGAAAGCCAGCAGACAAGTATCCCCAATAGTAGAATATTATGAGAGTAATTAGCAGCCAAACTGATTGAGAGGTACAGTACGAACGGGCTTTCCAAATTCCTCTATACCGGTTCTTGTTATTCTCTAATTTTGAGTATGGACCTGTGGGTATTGGTTGTCAAATTTAAAAAGTGATGTCGAGTAGGGGAAAACTCCCCCTTACCCGATTAGCCGAATTGAAATGTCTTCAACTTTAGCTTGTCTGCATGAGAAGTTGTAAATAATTCCTCTCATTTGTCACCGAGGGATCGCCGAAATAGTGTTGGTGCCTGTACAGTATTAGCTATAACCAGTCTCATTTACAAAACCGATTGGATCATTAATCTTAACTACCTCCTTTTGGCATAAATGCCAAAAATCAGCCACGAGTGAAACGAGTCGGCTGGATTGACAGTAGGGTCCACTTTCGATTTGTTGGCCAAGTTCTTAATGAATATCCAGTTGGATCTTTATGGCTTCCTCGATTTTGCGCATATCCTCTCGGGAAAGAACGCCGGCTCGTCTAAAAAGCCTTTCCTTGCTGACGGTCGCCAATTGATCTGCCATGGCTTTGCTTTCTTTTCCTTCAAAGATGACCGCAGCTTCGCTGGGATAGAGGCGATCTATGTTACTGGTTAGGGGCACAACCTGAACTCGGTTAAGGAACCTATTAGAAGCGTCATTACTTACAATTACGGCAGGGCGCTTCTTTCTGATCTCGCCACCGATTGAAGGGTCGAAGTTGATCCACCATATTTCACGCCTTTTCATGGGCTATATCCTTGAATGTAACCTCTGCCCATTCCATGGCCTCTTTCTCCCGTTTTGTATCCTTAGCCATTTCAGCATAAGCGGACTCGAGATCGGGCCGAACGACGTGTGGTCGGACTAGTTCCTGAACAAACTTGCTTATTTTGCGAGGACCAATTGTTTTGTAGAGACCATTATAAACTACTTCATCAACGGTTATGGTTAGTTTTTTCTGCATGGCACACCTCCTTATACGTATACTATACGTGTAACAAAAAGAGGCGTCAATATAAACCTAACCAGCAATAGAGGGAGTTAAGCTCAATCTTTTGTAGGCCAACATTACGGCCAATAAGGTGAGAAAGGGCATGTGTTTCTTGAAGGCGTACTTTTTTCAAATGAGGCGAAGACCGATTACAGGCGCCATGGCGCTGAAATCGCTGTCATTGTGAAGGAGGAAGAGGTCGTGTTCCAGGGCTATCTGGGCAATGAGACAGTCGATTGTGCTCCGAACAGTGATTCCCTTTTTGCGGCAGGCAAAATAGATGCTGGCTGCCCTGGCGTATGATTCCACTGGGTCCTTTGGATGAAAAAACCGCTGGGAGGAAAGATATTCTTTCAGCGTAGCGTATTCTTTTTCTGTTTTTGCTCCTTGCAGGATCTCTTGATAGATAACCGACGTAATGCCAAACGGCACCTGTTGCTGTAGTAAGCCACGGCACCTGTGGGTGACCTCATTCTCTCTGCCTTTGAACAGGTCAATAAGAACGGACGTATCGACAAGGATCATTTCCCTTCCCGCAGCGCCTTGTAATCATAATTTTCTCGAAATTGAATCTTGCCGGCCAGGTCCAGCAGATTCCGGCGTTTCCGGTTTCCGACGAACTCCTTCAAGGCCAGGGAAATAATCTCCTTCTTTGTTTTGGCTCCGCTAAGCTTCAAGGCCTCCTGCACAAGGGCGTCATCAAGTACAATGTTTGTTCTCATGGTGCACCTCCTTATGTGTATAAGGATACACATGTCTGGAACGCCGGTCAAGTGATACCGGCATTTTGCAAAATATGGCCGAATTCAGCCTTGTTTCATGACACACTGAAAATTTATGTAACCATTCACGGGATTACAACGCCCGTTTTACCGCAACCCACCGAACTGTAGGCGTTTACAGGGTGCTGCAGATGCGAGGCGGAGGGTATGCAGACGTACTCCCTGTACTTCAAGTGCTCGACAACAAAGCAGATACGGTGCCCTGTGAACGCTTACAAATTTATTTGACCAGTAGTTTCCAATAGTGGTACAGACTGATCATAGCTATGCTGTGCCTGTAAGTGGGAGTATTTTTTCACCGCCCGCGTCGCTCAAGGCGCAAAGTTCGCGGAGGAAAATACGGTTACGCTAAAATCATAGCATGGCCATTCAAAGCATATATACTGACGAATAGAATTGTATAGTTGCCGTAAGGCTTGTGGTTTTTGTTTTCCTTTCTCTCAAAGGAAAACAAGAGGAAGTAAACTTAGCGTTCTTTGCGTCTTTGCGGTGAACAGTATTCAGACAAAGACCTTTTTAGGGTCTCCATCCAAGCCACTTCTTTTAGGCGTGGTGGTTGACTGACTTCGCAAGATAAGGAGAAGGCATCATGGCTAGGATCAAGATAAAGGGAATGACCTGCAATCATTGTGTAATGGCAGTCACCAAGGCATTAAATGAGATTGAAGGGATCAGGGATGTCAAGGTGGACCTTGAAAAAGGTGAGGCTTTCTTTGAGGGAAAGTGCGTTGACATGGAGATTGTGAGAGTAAAGATCAAGAAGGCAGGCTACGAAGTTGTCTGATGAAGTCACACTCAACCTCCTGAAGACAACCATTTCAGTCGGAGGCATGACCTGTGCGTCATGTGTGAGACGTGTGGAACTTGCCCTAAAGGCGGTTGACGGTGTAAAGGATGCCAGTGTAAACCTCACAACAGCCAGGGCCACGGTAATTCACGGGCCGGACTGGGCTGGTGTGGAAGGGCTTAAACAGGCGGTCTCTGATGCCGGGTATGAATTCCTGGGCGTGTTTGGGGCGACCCCGGAAGACCTTGCTGAGGCCGCCCGGAAAAGGGAACTGAAAGCACTGAAGATCAAGTTCAGTGTGGGACTGGTCTTGAGCGTGGTCATCTTCATGGGTTCGATGCAGCACTGGTTTCCGTATCTCCGGTTGGTCCCCAGGCAGATCATGCTCTATTGCCTTTTTGTGCTCACAACTCCGGTCGTATTCTGGGTCGGGAGCCGGTTTTATGTCGGGGCCGTCAAGGCTGCCAGGCAGAAGACCACAGACATGAACACCCTGGTAGCTGTGGGGGCCTTGTCGGCCTATCTCTATTCCACCCTGGCTACCTTTTTTCCTCATTTTTTTGCAGGCGCTGGCCTGGCACCGCATGTATACTTTGATGGTGCAGCCATGATCATAACCCTCATTCTCCTGGGGCGCCTGCTTGAGGCAAAAGCCAAGGGAAAGACCTCAATGGCCATCAAGAGGCTGATGGGGCTCAAACCAAAGACTGCGCGGGTTATCAGGGAAGGCAAGGAGATTGATATTCCTATCGAAGCAGTGATGGAAGGAGACCTGATCCTGGTACGGCCAGGTGAAAAGATCCCCACAGATGGAGTGATTGTTACTGGGTCATCTTCAATCGACGAATCCATGCTTACTGGAGAGAGCATTCCCGTGGCCAAGGAGCCCGGAAGTGATGTGTTTGCAGCTACCCTGAACAAGAGCGGGAGCTTTACGTTCAGGGCAACCAGGGTAGGGGCTGAGACGGCCCTTGCCCAGATCATCAGGCTGGTCGAAGAGGCCCAGGGGTCCAAGGCCCCGATCCAGCGAGTGGTGGACAAGGTGGCATCCATTTTTGTGCCAGTGGTCTTTGGTATAGCGGTGCTGACCTTTTTGATCTGGTACTTTTTCGTACCTGAACCGGTTTTCAGCCGTGCCCTGCTCAATTTTGTGTCTGTCCTGATCATTGCCTGCCCGTGTGCCATGGGCCTGGCAACACCCACTGCAGTGATGGT
>JAJSZR010000171.1 GCA_030262715.1 Deltaproteobacteria bacterium | reverse complement strand
GCCAATATTGAGCGTGAAAGAAGCACAAGGAATGGGAATTCCTCCTCCCGGGCCTAAAGAGTATTGGGAAGATAGCGAGTGGGCTTATGAGCATATGAACGAGATTTCTGAAAAATATCCTAATCAATGGGTTGTTATTTTTGACAAGGAGGTAATAGCAGCCAGCACAAGCGGATCGGAAGCAGAACAGATTGCCAGAGAAAAGGTGGGTGATCAGGAGTTCGTTATCCTGTTTGCTGAGAAAGGAATACGTGTCTATTAAGATCGACTTGAAATTTGAAACCAAGCTTGATTTAGACCTTCTCTCTGTTGGAATTTTTATTCGCTTAATAAGGTTAATCGCTTCTCTCCGGCTGAAAACTGCAGAAGCCTGGACTGATCCATACAAAGCAATAATTGATACAGGCAGTCCTATAACTCTAATACCAAAGCATGTTTGGGAGAAACTCAGCATTAAATGGATTTTCCCTAGTTCCATAGAATTGACAGGGTTAGGTTCTGGTGGCGTATCTGGAAAATTGGCCGAAGTTGTCATGGTTTTTCTGGATAAAAAAGCACTTTCCCCTCCCATCTCGTTAAAAGCGTTCCTTGTTGATAGTGACAGCGTTCCCCTCATTATTGGTTTTGAAGATATATTGACCGACATCAAACTGGTGTGTGACTATAGGATCAAAACTGCCTTCCTCCAAATACCTGACTGACTTGCCTTGTGACAGCTTCTTTGTCCCATGCTACTATCAATATCAGTAAGGACCATACCACCAGGGATAATGCCGGTAAGGATAAGGATAAAAACCTGTCTTCCCTTTCAATCCCTATGCCATCGGGTTATTTCCATTTGGCCAACTGCGTTAGCATTCGTTCGGCATCCTTTTTCTGTTTATGAAAGCGGCTTGCATTTTGAAAGGCCCTTTTGGCCAATTCTATGTTGTCCTGCTGCAAGGCGCAGTAGCCCATCATGACGTGCGGTCTCCCGTCCTTGGGATTGAGCCTGGTGCACCTTTCAAAGGCCTGGTAGGCATGATCAAAGCCTCTTTGGCCATAAAGCAGTTGGCCTTTCATAAAACAGAGTTTCGCATCGGGCTCTTGACTGATGGCCTCCTCCAGCACTTCCATAGCCCTGTCCTGCTTGTGGGCCGCTATATAGGCCGAGGCAAGTTTTTCCTTTTTCACGATCTTGCCGCAAATGCTCATGGCCTTCTCATAGTATCTTGCCGCCTTCACGGGCACCCCGATGACGTTGTAGAGGTCTCCGAGAAGCACTATTTCCTGCTCCTTGAGGGCAGTAAAATATGAATAAATCGTTAGCGCCTCTGCGGCGTGCGAGTACTCACCTTTTTGCAAATGGAATTGGGCAAGGAGCTTCCACCAGCGTGGATCATCCCCCTGTTCTTCAAGAAGGCGGTGAATGAGCTTGAAGGCCTTATCCTCCTGTTTTAGATCCATGTAAGCCTTTAACAGGGCCTCAAACCATTCGGATCTGGGACCTCCTGCCTTTCCCGAAGCAAGGAACTCCAGATGAGGAAGGGCCTTACCTACCCTCTTACCCATAAGATAGGAGACGGCGGCATAATAGAGAATGGAGCCATCCTTTGTCTCACTGGTTTCATAACCCCTGAGAAAGGCGTCCCCGGCCTCAAGATAGTTCTCGAGATCAAGGTGGGTCTTCCCGAGATTCTGCCATGCCGCCGAATAGCCGGGGTTTAATACTAGGGTCTTTTCATAGTGAGCAAGGGCCTGTCCGCTTTTGCCCGACAAGGCCAGGACGTTGGCCAGATGGAATTCCAGTAGATAATGATTTTTCTTCGGGTTTTCTCTGATAAACGTCCTTAGAATTTCCGCAGCCTTTGTCTTTTCATTTAGCTCCATTGCCTGCTGGGCCTCATACAGGGCACGGTGGGCCGCCATGGATGGTCTGGGAGGTTCCCCTGCGGCAATGCCAGGGGAAAAGGAATACAGTATTATAAACATACAAAGGCTTGAGACCACGTATTTCGCCATGCTCGAGCAAAAATGAACCCCCTTCCCTCTTTTGGGCAAAGGAGGAGGCGGAGACATCTTGCCGGCCTTAAATAAACTCTTCACGGTCTTCACTCTCACTCCAGTTCAAATTGTATAACTGTAGACATCCACGTGTTTACGGCCTTGCCGCCGAGCTCTCCGGGAGTAAATCTCCAGGAAGGAAGCGCCTTCAGCACGCTTTCGTCAAAGACGCCCGGCGGGTTTGACTCCAGTATGTTTACATGGCTCACCCGGCCCGCCGCGTCCACCAGAAACTTCACCCTTACGTTTCCCTCAATGCTCAGCCGTTTGGCCCTGAAAGGATAGAGCGGTTTCATCCGGAAGACAGTCATGGGCAACTGGTCCACCTCACCCTGATCGAAGAAGTCCTTAACCGGCTCAGGCTCCGGAGGAGGCATAACCGCCATACCCATGTCGAGTTTCGGGTTTATCTCAAAGCTCAGATCAGGCGTCTCCAGCTTGAGTTGCCTGGGCTTAGGGGCCTGCTGACTCAGCCTGAGCAGGACCTCGGGCGGCGGTTTTTCCCTTTCCGGCGGTTTCTCTTCCGGCGGTTTTTGTATTTCAGGTCTGATCCTTATAAAATTAACCGGGATTATTTCCTCATAGGACCTAGCGCCTGAGTGTCTATCAAGCAGAAGGGGCAAAAGGGCGAACAGGCAGACGTTAACCAGGAGGGCCAGGGAAACCGCAGGTGCAATTCCATCTGGTGGCCTTTCAAACATTTCCTTCACCTCTGGATGCCGCGATGCTCACGTTCTTTGCCCCTGCCAGCCGGCACTGATCCATCACCAGGATTACCACGCCGGTGCGGCTTCCCTTATCCGCCACAATCACGACTCCCCCTTCTGGATTTTCCGCAAGGGATCTTTCGATATGGGCCCGCACGCTCCGGATGTCGATATGCTTTTTCTCAAAAAAGACCCGTCCATCTGAATCCACTCCGATAAGGATGTTGCCCTTTTCCTTCAGGACCGCGGTGGAGGCAGTGGGACGCTGCACATCCACCCCTGTCTCCTTTACGAAACTGGTAGTGACCATGAAGAATATCAGCAGCAGAAAGACAAGATCGATGAGCGGGGCCATGTTGACCCCGGCGGTTGCCTCCCTCTGACGCAGTCTGCTGCGAATGCTGATCATTCACACATACCTCTTGAGCGTCAACACGAGTTCATCCAGACTGCCTTCCAGGCGGTTGTTCCTGCGATTGAGCATCTCGCTCATGAACAGCCCCGGAATGGCCACCAGGAGACCGCTCTGGGTGGTGATAAGTGCCTCTGAAATGCCCCCTGCCATAGCCTTGGCGTTGCCCGTGCCGAATATGCCTATCACGTCAAAGGTGGTCATCATCCCGGTAACCGTTCCCAAAAGGCCGAAGAGCGGGGCCACGGCGGCCAGTATGGCAATGACCGATAGGTTTCGCTTGAGCATCAGACGCTCCTGCATGGCACCATGCTCAATAAGGCTCTTGTCCAGCCGGTTTTTGCCGGTACGTGCTTTCAGAAAACTGTTGACGATTCTGCTGCGAAGCCCTCCGGTCTTAATAGGCGCCCTTTGTACCTTCAGCGCTTCAACGGCATCTCCAAGGCTGAGATCACTACGGCCCATCCGGCGGAAGTAGAACATCTTTTCCAGAATCAGCACCCACATCCAGACAGAGGTCAGGATGAGAGGGACCATGACCGGTCCTCCCTGAAGGAGATATTCATAAGTCTTTGAAATAAGTCCCATCATGGATTCAGTCAGTGACTGTTTCGTGCTATAATATTGGTTAAGGCCACTGCCTTTTCCTCCACGTCCCCGATGACATGATCCACCCGGCGGCTGAGGAATGTGTGTGCGAGCATAATGGGGATTGCCACGGCCAGCCCCAGCATTGTGGTGACCAGGGCCTCAGAGATGCCGCCGGCCATCATGCGGGGGTCTCCGGTGCCGTAAAGGGTGATGACGTGAAAGGTACTGATCATTCCTGTGACCGTGCCAAGAAGGCCCAGTAAAGGTGCAATTGCGGCCAGAATGTTGAGCACAGGCAAAAATCGCTCAAGCCGAGGGACTTCCTTCAAAATGCCTTCCTGGAGGATGCTCTCAAGTGTCTCCCTGTCTTCGTCCCGGGCATCCAGTCCACATCTCAGGACATTGCAGCAGGGTTGCCCCTGGCCGCTGCTCACTATGGTCTCACATTCCGTCCATCTTCCTTCTGAAACATGCTCATTGACCCTTCCCATAATCAGGTCAGTGTTCCCATGGACCCGGGCCAGAAAGATCGTCCGTTCGATAACGATCAAAATCGCAAAAACACCAATGACCAGAATGGGCCACACGATTGGACCGCCCTGTCTTATGCGCTCAACCAGGGTGGGCCTGTGTGTGATCTGCCGGAGCGCGGCCCCGCCGGAAAAATCGAGGGTCACGTCCTCCGTCTCCCCCTTCATGTATTGCGAAAGGTTCTTCCTAACCGACCATGAAGGCAAAGCGGACAGGGCAAAGAGTTGATGACTGCCTGGGGAAAAATTCAGAAAACCCGTCTCGCTGCCCGCTTTATAGGCGGCGGT
>JAJSZR010000170.1 GCA_030262715.1 Deltaproteobacteria bacterium | reverse complement strand
GGATTCCTAATCCTGGTGTCGCATGTTCGAATCATGCCGGGGGCACCATAAAGTCAGGGGTTAACAGGTCGCTCGCAGTCCCACTATGTCTTTCTGCATATAAGGATCTGATACGCCTGTTGCAGCGCTATAAACGCCTCATGGTCTCCCCCCTTATCAGGATGCAGCTCCTGGGCCTTGTGTCTGAACAGAAGAGTAAATTCCTTCTTTCCCATGCGCGAAAATTCATTAGCGCTTATACCCATCGCCTTAAAATGCATTTCATCTGAGGATCTTGCAGGCGGCGGCCACACCTTATGTCCTGTAGTACTATGTCCGGCACTGCCGTCAGTAATCGGCCATTTGTATAAAATATCAAAGTACTGGATCAGATACTTCCGCAGATAAGGATGAAGACCTCTTGCCTTCCAGGGGACTGCGCCTTGGTTTAAAAAAGTGGAATCCTGATCAAGCATGCAGATTTCCTCCAGCAAGTATTTGTCAATGAGGTCTTGATCCTGGGCATCCGGGATGAAACGGGTGAGTCTGGGGGCAAACCGCCTGGGAATATCAAATATGGCATAGAGGTACTTTCTTTTCTCACGTGGATTGAGCATAAATTCCATACCCTCAAGGACCTGTTCGATTTCGTCCCTGGACTTGTTGAGCAAGATATTGAAAAAGGAGAAGGGCTGGTTTGACAAGCTCTCTATGTTTGTGTCACAGGATTTTAGAAAGCATAGTCTGCGCCGGTCAAAAGGATGGATGTCCTTCTGCATGGCTGCAAGCTCCTCTTTGCTGTATCTGCGCCTTTTACCTCCACATTTACTGAATTGCTCCACGACCCTGCGAATTTCAGGTTCCAGAAAGGGCATAAATATCTCCTCCAGCTCATCGTAATTATAAATAACTCCATGGGATGAGATAGCTTCCTCCACAGCAGGGTCAATATAGAAAGCCCTGTCCCCCACATAGACTATATATTCTTCAGGATCGTGACCCAAGTTAAACAGGCTTTTGCTAAGCCACGTATCTGACTCGCCCTGATAGGAATGCCTAAGGAAATATTTTATGCTATCGTCTTTCTGACACTGCCTTGCTAGATACATAACACTGACCTTACGCAGTGAAATTTGAAACTTGAAATTTGAAATTGGGAAAAACACAAAGATGTAGATGTATTACCTAATTTCAAATTTCGAATTTCCAGTTTCGACATCGGCATTCAATTCGATAATACACGCTTTTTCAAAAAAAGTGTAAATTAGTAAATGAAAGATGCCAATTATTTCGTGACAGACCCTTACTGCACCGGAAGGCTTATTTTGATAATTACCCCTTTTGTTTCTTTATTGGCTATTGAAAACGTCCCTTTGTTACCCTCAACTATTCGCCGAATAATAGCCAGCCCAAGGCCAACACCCCTTGGCCTGCCATTGACAAAGGAACAGTATAGCCTGATTAAATCACTTTGCGGTATCTGTGGCCCGGTGTCTTCAATAATATATTGGGCAAACCCATTATCAACCCGTGTTTTTATGGAAAAGATACCACCGTCAGGCATTACTTCCAGGGCGTTCTTAATTATAGGAATCAAGACCTGTCTGATTTGCTTAAGGTCTACAAAGGCTTTGGGTAAGGCTTTATCAAGGGATTTCTGAATCGTGATGTTATTTTTCTCGAATTTGTCCTGAAATAATTGTATAGAGTTATTAATTAATTGATTGAGATCTACTTCTTCAGGCTGAAATTCCTCCGAATTATAAACATCAAGATCTGAAAGAACGGTTTCCAAGCCGGAGATTTCAGAGAGGACAATCTTAAGATATTTTTTATCCGAAGGAGAGCTGGTTTTCATGAGCCGTTGGGCAAGCCCTCCTACAACCATCAGAGAATTTCGTAACTCATGGGCAACCTTGCTTACTATTTCTCCTACAGCAGCCGATTTTTGGATTCGGGCAAGTGTTCTTTCCAATTTTAAGGCAGCCTTTAGTTTTTCTTGCTCAATTTTCTCTTCAAATAACTTGGCATAGTTAATGGCTATAGAGATCTGGCTCCCAATTGCATGTAAAAAATCCAGTTTATCTGAGAAGAAATCATAATTTCTGGTGCTGGCTACATTCAGCACACCCATTGTGCAGCCTTTGAGAATCAAGGGTATAGCCAGAACAGACTTAATGCCCTCTTTTTCAAAAAGTGCTCTTCTTCGTTCATCTGTAAACTCAGAGACATTCATGCCAACCGGTTCCCCACGCGCAATGGCAATACCGGAATATCCTGTACCTAAGGCGATTTCTTGGACCTCTTTTAAAAAACTATTCGAGAGACCTCTCTGGACCTTCAGTTTTAGTTTAGATATTTCTTCGTACCACAAGTAGATTCTGATCGGATCAGGAAAGAAAAATTCCGCCAACAAATCCGCTGTTTCTTCAAGAACCTCGTCAAGGGGCGCAGGGCTCGTCAACTCCATACTAATATCGCATAATATGGAAAATTGACTCTTAACTTCTAATTCACTCAAGTCTTCGATTTTCATGAAAAAATGGCCTCAATTCGAGATAAAATCAATATGTGAAAAGCTTTACAGTAATATCTTTATATTGGAAGATGATCTTGATAGAAATACACTGTCTGCGAAGTTGCTTCAATACGGTTTTGGCCACACACTGTCATTACTTATGTTATAAAAGGGGAATAGAGAAGCTGATAATCTTTATTGGCAGCCACATAACTTCTGAGGAAAGGCTATCATTATTAATAAGATAAAAGAGGCTTGGATGGATCAAAAATAATGGTCATTGACAATAATCATTATGTGCAGGACATAGCGGCCCGGACGTTCGAGATGCTCGCACGGTGTTTTCCCGTGTGCTCAGCCAGTGATGAGTTCCATTATTTTCCTCAGGCGCAGGCCTCGGAAGAAGACCGGTCCGGGTGGGATGACTTTTCGCCGGAGGCAGTGGAGGAGCTGGCAGGTAAGCTCCTGGCCTGGGAGGAGAATCTGGCGCAACTGGCAAGAAACGTATCCGATCAGGACACACTTATTGATATTTCTATGCTCTGCCGGGTCGCGCAGACCATTCGCGAGCAGCTTACCGAAGTCCGTTTTCATGAAACGCAGCCCACTTTTTATCTCACTATTGCCTGCATTGGACTGGCTGAGGTATTGGATCAAGACCCTGCCGCACGGAAGGAGCGTGTAAGGGGCCTTCCTGCTTTTTTGGACAAGGCCCGGATGAATCTCAGCCATATCCCTTCCCTGTTCCGTGACCTCGGCCTTGAGATGGCCAGAGATACAAGGTCATGGCTTTCTTCTATCAGGCACATTCGATCCGGGCTCGAGCCCGTTCTCAGGGCTCTTGAGAGTTTTGAAGACCATCTCCGCCAGGTGCCCACCTGCGATAGTTTTCTTATCGCCCCTGAGTTACTTGAGCGCATTGTATGCAATCACATGGGTTGTGCCATTGGGATAGAAGAGGCCCGGGAGGAACTTGAGCAGGAAATCCAGGAAACACAAGAGATTATGAGTGAAGAGGCCGGTCGTCTGGACCCTGGACATTCCTGGCAGGAGGCGTATAAATCTATCCCTCTGCCCTCCCTGCCTGAGGACGGACTTGTCGGGCTGTATCGCGATGTAGTGCTCGAACTTGGGCAACACTGCCTGGAGCAGGGACTTGTCTCGACGGATCTTTTTAGTTCTTGTCCGGTCCGGGTGGAGCCGGTTCCGTTTTACCTCTCCGCTATCCGAAGCGCTGCAGCCTATAGCATACCTCCCGGGCATCCTCCTTGTGGTGGCACATTCTTCATCCTTGATATCGATGTCCCTGAGAAGCTGCAAGAGGTCCTTCAACCTGACTGGCGCATGCTCACAGCCCACGAGACCTATCCGGGTCATCACCTCCTGGATGCATCCCGCTGGAACCTGGAAAGGGCATTGCGCCGGCCTATTGAGTTTCCTCTTTACTACGAGGGATGGGCCTGCTTCGCCGAGGAATTGTTGTCACATACCGGATATTTTCAGGGGCCTACAGACCGCCTTCTCCTTGCCAGAAGGCGCTTTTGGCGGGCCGTTCGCGGCAAGGTGGACCTTGACATTCAAACCGGAACGGATTTATTCACTGCGGCATGCTTTCTTGAACAGGCAGGCATGAGCAAAAACCAGGCGGCATCAGTTGTGCGCAAATACGCATTGAAGCCAGGATACCAGCTTTGTTACACTATTGGCCTGCGGCGATTTCGTGATATCTATGAACGCTTCGGCAAAGATGGTCCTCGAGACTTCGCACAAAAGGTATTGCCTTTGGGCGAGATCGGCTTTGATAATCTTGAGAAGGTACTGACTCCTTAAGTATCTGATATGCAAACTATTTTTTTACTGTTTAAATAAAATCATACTTTAAAGGTGGAAATAGTTGATGGAGTTTCTGGGATATCATTCAGAGTGTAACCTGGGCAGTCCGGGGGGATGGGACTATCAGCGAATTACTATTACCGCCGGCTTAAAAATGGACAGAAATGGCCGGTTTGAAAGTGGCCGCGCTGAAACAAGCACGCACCTATCCATTATCCATCCGATAAAAGGTCGGCATGGGGTAT
>JAJSZR010000169.1 GCA_030262715.1 Deltaproteobacteria bacterium | reverse complement strand
ACAGCTACCTGGTCATCAACTGTGCTTTTTGATACTGTCTGGCCTGCTGCCGCTACTGCCGACAGTATAACCAGTACCACCGGGCAAAAAATGCAAGACATCGCTTTCATGACTTCTCCCTCGTAATCAGTGTCTGAACGGAAAGACTGTTCAGACACAATATTGAATTTTGAATTTAAAAAAGGAAATAACGGCATCATTCATGTTCCCCAGACCAAATCCTGCCGTTTTTACTTGCCCATAACAATACCATAATGTATCAAAGATTTTGACCTGCGGAAACCACCGACAATATGAATAGCAAATGGTTCCCAGTCTAAACAATTGATGCCTTTAAGAGGACGGTATGTATATTCTCCACGGCACATGGTTTCCCGGCGATAAGCCGGATTTTGAAAATACCGGGCGGTTTGTCCTGTGGGTGGAAAGGCAGATCTCCGGCAAGACCGGGCGCAATGCCATTAAGCACCCCGGGCATCTTGAAGATGAGGAGTTGCACACCTTCTTTTCCGATGTCCTGCCCATGTCAAAGCCTCTTCTGACCCAGTTGCCTGAAGACGGCATTAATGTGCGCTTTGCATTGCCCAGCACAAAGGCAGGGCCATTGCCGTCTTTTGAAATGGCCATGCATCTTGGCATAGATTTGCCGGATAAGTTTGAGTGGCGGTCCTGGCGCGTAAACTGTCTGGCCGTCAATGACCCCCTGCTTTTTCTTAAAGAGCTGCATTTCCTGGTGCAGTATTACAGCGACAGGGTTATCCCCGGCCGGGACCTTATCTTCTGGTACCATTTTGGCCGGGCCGTAAAGGATGTCATCATCAGGCACCAGTATATCCCGTCTCTCCTGCCAAGGGAAGAAACGAAGCGCAAAGGGCGGGGAAAGAAGGAGAAATCCCACGGCATTTCCTTTGCGCCCGCATGGCGGATTATTTCATCCCGTTATGAGGAAATGATCAAGACCTTCTCAGCCGTCATGCCGGGCATCTGCAGGGCTGTCTTTCTGGATGCCGCCAAGGTCAAAAAAACGTCCGTTCCCGCCCTGTATGATTCTGCCGGCTTGCTGGACCATTACTCCCAGCAGACACTGGCTGATTTTATTGCGGCCACGCCTTTTACTCAAAAGATTGTGAAATCCGTGGAAGGAACCGTGGTTTCAGGATGCCTTCCCGGAGGCGCCTCCGGACGCATCTCTCAAGATACCTGGGAAAAATGGCACGCATGGCAGAAACGCCTTTCCGCAATGGGCGGGAAAGCGGATTTCATTCTCTGTTTCCGTCTTGAAACCGCGCCGCCTGAGTCCCCGGACGACTGGAGCATAGAGTGGCTGGCGGCCTCGAGGAAAGACCCTTCCCTGCACGTGCCCCTTGAGGAATACTGGAGCATGAAAGGAAAAGAGCGAAAGGCATTTATCCACCAGTTTGGCAATGATTTTGAGCAGGCCCTTTTATTGCAATTCGGCCATGCCGGCCGGATTTATGCCAGGGTGTGGGACGGCCTCAGGAATCAGCATCCCGCTCGCTTGCACCTTACCAGGGACCAGGCCCTGGAATTCTTGCGCGAAAGCGCCTGGGTTCTTGAAGATGCGGGCTTCAAGGTTATGGTTCCATCCTGGTGGACTCCCGAAGGACGTCAAAGGGCCATGCTGCGGCTCAGGGCCTCATCTTCGGCGTCTTCAGGTGACGGCGGTGTGCCAAGCGGGTATTTCAACATCTCATCCCTGGTGGATTACCGCTACGAGCTTTCCATAGGGGAAGAGCTGGTTAGCAGGGATGAGTGGCAGGCCCTGGTGGAGGCCAAGTCGAACCTTGTGCATTTCAGGGGTCAGTGGATGGAGATCGACCGTGAGAAGATGGGCGGCATGCTCGATCTCTGGAAGTCCCAGGGGGATGATGTCCTGTCCATGTCCCTTTCGGACCTGATGCGGATGACGGCTGGAGACAGGGAAAAGGATGAGCTTGAAGTCGCACTGGATGACGGCCTGAAGGAGATAATGGACAGGCTTGGGGACAAGCGTCTTGAACTTATGGATACCCCTTCCGGGCTCAGGGGTAAACTGCGGGAATACCAGAAGCGGGGCCTTTCCTGGCTTCATTACCTGGAGCGGCTTGGCATGGGCCCGTGTCTTGCCGACGACATGGGACTTGGAAAGACCGTGCAGGTCATCGCCCTGCTTGTCAGGGAGCGAAAGGAGACAGACACAATTGGGCCGACCCTGCTGATTGTGCCTACTTCTGTGCTGGGAAACTGGCAAAAAGAGCTTGAGCGGTTTGCCCCCGTGATTACCTGCCTGCTTCACCACGGCCCAGCACGGGCCAAAAAACCAAAGGCATTCAGGGAGGCATGCTCAGGCCGGGATGTAGTAATTACATCCTTTGCCCTGGCAAGGATGGATGCAAAGGCCCTGGACGCTGTGGGATGGCACAGGATTGTGGTGGACGAGGCCCAGAATATAAAAAATCCCAAATCCGCTCAGACCAGGGCCATCTGCAAACTCAAGGCAGACCGACGTATGGCGCTTACAGGCACGCCTGTTGAAAATCGCCTCCTGGATCTATGGTCCATATTTCATTTTCTAAATCCTGGCTACCTTGGAACACCCGGCCGGTTTAAAAAGAACTTTGAGATTCCGGTTCAGAAAAACGACGACCAGGCAAAATTGGCCGTACTGAAGCGTATGGTGGAACCCTTCATCCTGAGGCGGATGAAAACCGACAAATCCATTATCAGAGATCTGCCTGACAAGATAGAACAAAAGGTTTATTGCAACCTTACAAAAGAACAGGCATCCCTGTATGAAGCAGTAGTCAGGGAAGTCGAAGCGGGTTTGAGCAAGGCCGAAGGTATTCAGAGAAAGGGGATGATCCTGTCAACCCTCATGCGTCTCAAACAGATATGCAATCATCCATCCCAGTTTCTCCAGGACGGAAGCGAGTTCAGCATATCACGGTCTCACAAGCTGGACCGTGTGGCGAGCATGGCCGAAGAGGTTATCTCAGAAGGGGAAAGCCTGCTCCTTTTTACCCAGTTTGCCGAGGCGGGCAAGGCCTTGGAACGGCTGTTCAGGAGAGAATGCCGTTTTAACACATATTTCCTTCACGGGGCTGATTCAAGGAACCGCAGGGAAAAGATGATAACCGAGTTCCAGGCGCCCGAGACCGGGCCTTCCGTATTTGTCCTTTCACTCAAGGCTGGCGGCGTAGGCATCACCTTGACAAAGGCCAGTCACGTCTTTCATTTTGACCGCTGGTGGAACCCGGCAGTAGAGAACCAGGCTACTGACAGGGCCTTTCGAATAGGCCAGACCAAAAAGGTATTTGTTCATAAGATGGTGACCATTGGTACCCTGGAAGAAAGGATTGACCAAATGCTGGAAGAAAAACAAAGGCTTGCTGAAAGCATTACCGGAAGTGACGAGTCCTGGCTGACAGAGTTGGATGACCAGGCATTCCGCGAGCTTATTACGCTTAGCCGGGATGCCGTGCTGGAGTAAAAAATGGCAAGAATAAGCCGAACTTGGTGGGGAGAGCGATTTCTGGAGGCCCTTGAGCAATGCACGGATTACGGAAGACTGAGCCGGGGACGGAGTTACAGCCGTCCGGGCCGCATGCTGTCTTTTTCAATAGAAGGAGCGCATATAAACGCAAGACTCCGGGGAAATATTAATCCGTATTTCGGGGTATACAAGGAGCCCCGGTACACGGTCAAAATACAGCTAAAAGCCATTGCCGCAAAGAAGTGGAAGCAGATTCTAAAATGCCTTGCCGGCAATGCGGGCTGGCTTTCAAGGCTCCTTATGAACGAGATGCCTGATGATATCGAAGATGCCTTCAGGGATTCCGGTGTTTCCCTCCTTCCTGCCTCTCCAGCCGATCTCAAGACAGCGTGCAGTTGTCCGGACTGGGCCAACCCGTGCAAGCATGTTGCAGGGACATATTACAAGGTGGCGGCCCTCCTTGACCAGGACCCTTTTCTGCTCTTTGAGCTTCGGGGCATCACCAGGGAGAATCTGAGGAAGGAGCTTGCCGCCACACCCCTTGGGAAGGCCCTGGCCACGGAGATGGAAGAAGGATTGGGCGCGAAGCCTAAACCGGTTGCAAGCCGGTTTACAGCTCCAGCCAGGCAGTCGCTGGATCGGGAGATAGGGCTAAGGGATTTCTGGCAGGGCGGCAGCATTCCCGAATTACCGCCAACTGCCAAAGGCCCTGGAGTGCCCGCACTGCTTATAAAAAAACAGGGTGACTATCCTCCCTTCTGGCAGCGTGACAACTCTTTTATCGAGGCCATGGAGGTAATCTATGAGCAGGTGCGGATAAAGAACAAAAAAAGCTTATAAGGATACCATGGATTTCTTTGAGGGATGCAGAATTTTGTTGATGAAGCATAACAATTCGGTGAGAGATCAGCTTCCAATTTCCCACCGCAATTTATGTTGACACAATATAGAATGCCGTCTATATTTCAATGTTGATTTGTTTGTTATATTCATAAATAGTGTCAACATACACCAAAAGATGTCAACTGCAAAAGAAAGGAGGCCGACCATGCTTGGCAAACGACTGCGTCAAGCCCGCTTAATGGCTGGGCTAACCCAGAAACA
>JAJSZR010000168.1 GCA_030262715.1 Deltaproteobacteria bacterium | reverse complement strand
TCTGAGAAATCTTGTATCTTCACTGTCTAAAGGACCTTTTAGTTCGCTCTTTCCTTCAGCTAAAGAGGCAACTACCAGGGCCCGCTGGGTGATGCTCTTCGATCCGGGCACCCTTATCTTGGCCATTATACCGGATCCGGGTTGCGGGATTTCCATGATCTTATCCTTTGAAGAAAGAAACATGTAACTACTCAGGTGTTTAGGCTATAGGCTGAAGACCGAACCCTGTCCAGCCTGAATTCTGGCCCTTACCCAGTTGAGAAGGCTGCCCGAGGCCAGTATCAGGCGGTCTCTTACAGACAGCTCCAGGCGGGCCTGTATTGTTTTGTCCTTTCCGACTTCTACTGACACCGTGTCTGAGCCCGCCAGCAATGCAGTCCTTAGACCTGGAATAGCAACAGTGTCCCCTTGCTTAATCCGATCATAGTCATCCGGATCCATAAAGGTAAGTGGCAGGATGCCAAAATTTACAAGATTTGCCTTATGGATTCTGGCAAAGCTCTTTACCAGTTTGGCACGCACTCCAAGGTACCTTGGTGCAAGGGCGGCATGCTCTCTGGAGGAGCCCTGGCCGTAATTCTCTCCTCCAACTATAATGATAATACCTGCCTCCTTGGCCCTTGAGGAAAACCCCGGATCAATAGCGGAAAAGACATACTCACTGATAGCAGGCACGTTGCTCCTGAGTGGCAATATCTTGCTCCCGGCAGGCATAATATGGTCCGTGGTTATGTTGTCTTCCACTTTGAGGAGTATCTTGGCCTTCAAGTCTTCCGGCAGAGGTTCAAACTCCGGAAGGGATTTTATGTTGGGGCCGCGCAGTACTGATACCTTAGAGCCATCTCCAGGGGGAGGGATTATACCGTTGTCATTAATAAAATACGTCTCAGGAAGCAATACATCCGGGGCTTGCCCAAGATCTCTCGGATCTGTAATTATGCCTTGTATCGCGGATGCAACCGCGGTTTCCGGGCTGCACAGATATACCCTGTCGTCCTTTGTGCCGCTCCTTCCAGGGAAGTTGCGGGTAAAGGTCCTCAAAGAGATGGTATCTGTGGCCGGGGCCTGTCCCATCCCAATGCATCCCAGGCAGCCGCACTGGTGTATTCTGGCCCCGGCATGGATTAATGTGCGCAAAGCCCCGGCCATATCGGCGTTTTCCAATACCTGCCGGCTCCCCGGATTTATCTCAAAGCTCACAAATGGGTGTATTTCCCTGGATTCAAGGGACTTGGCAGCAACTACTATGTCCCTGAATGATGAGTTGGCACAGGACCCTATGATGACCTGTGATATAGGTTGTCCGGCCACCTCTCGCACAGGTACCACGTTGTCCGGGGAGGATGGACAGGCTATCATTGGTTCAAGAGAAGAGAGATCCATATCGATTATTTCATGATATGTGGCATCCTGGTCTGCTTCAAGGATTTGCCATACCTTTTCTCTTTTCTGGCTGACAAGAAAGCTCCGGGTCGTCTCATCAGAAGGAAAGACTGTACTTGTAGCCCCTAGTTCAGTTCCAAGATTTGCTATGGTAGCCCTGTCAGTTACAGAGAGCGTAGCAACACCGGGGCCAAAGTATTCAATGACCTTTCCCACACCGCCCTTTACCGTCATAAGACGGAGTAATTCCAGGATGACGTCCCTTGCCGAGACCCACGGGCTGAGCTTCCCTGTCAGACGGACACCTGTAACATATGGCATTCTTAAGTAGAAAGGCTGCCCGGCCATGCCCATGGCCACATCAAGACCACCTGCACCTATGGCGAGCACCCCGCATCCACCGGCTGTCGGAGTATGACTGTCTGAGCCCAGTAGTGTCTTGCCGGGGACAGCATACCGCTCAAGATGTACCTGATGGCATATGCCGTTTCCCGGACGGGAAAAATGGATGCCGTAGCGGCCGGCAATAGACTGGAGAAATCTGTGATCATCTGCATTCCGGAAGTCAGATTGCAGCAAATTGTGGTCTACGTAACTTATCGACAGTTCCGTCTTAACCTCAGGTATGCCTATGGCCTCAAATTCCAGATAGGCCATGGTACCCGTGGCGTCTTGAGTAAGTGTCTGGTCAATGCGGATGGCGATCTGGCTTCCTGGAGTCATTTTACCTTCCACCAGGTGCTTATCTATGATTTTTTCCGTTGCCGTTAAGCCCATTTGTTGCTCCGGATGTTTTTATACAGAGATCGTCAAATAGTTGAGTCGTTGAGTCGTTAAGTCGGAAAATAAGCATGTTAAATCAGTATATTAGACCTTCAACTACATCAAGTGTCCAATTTTTGCGCAAACGATATAAATTCAAACAATAATAACCACTTGACTAATCAACTACTTAACCACTTAACGAGGTCTGTTATAAGTATTTGTACAGGTATTATAGGAGGCGCGGAGCATGGCAGCAAGCTTGACATTGGGTCAACAACTGCTAAAAGTTAAATTAATTGCAAAGAAATTGAAGTAATTGCAAATAGGGTATTTTGATCGAGTCAGAAATTTAAAATGACCAAAAGGAGGACGTCTCGATGGTAGAAGTAAAAAAGATACTGTTTCCTGTAGATTTTTATGAAAGCTCCAATAAGGTTTTGCCTTATGTGAAGTTCATGGCTGAAAAATTGGGAGCACAGATAGAGCTTATTCATGTAGTGAGGGGCCCGGGAGATTTTACTGGTTATGAAATGGGCGGTGCCTGGTATTCCAGCTATGAAGGCGAACTCTTGAAGGGCGGCGAGAAGGCCATGGAGAGGTTTAAGGAAGAGAAATTGTCTGGTCTGGATGTGAAAACAACAGTTGCAGTGGGCGATATAACGGAAGAAATAATAAAACACGCCCAGAAGACCGGGTCAGATATGATTATAATCGGGACCCATGGAAGAAAAGGGCTTGAGAGGGTCATGTTTGGCAGCGTAGCAAGGGGCGTAGTCAGGGGTGCCAGTTGCCCGGTTCTTACTGTCAATCCATTCAAGGTCAGCACTTAACTTAGTGATTATGTGATTTTTACTTGATGGTCTCGTAAAAAGTCCTGAACGATTTTATATACGTAGGGCCTCTTGCAAAACTCATGGATTTTGTTCGAGGGCAAGGCGCGAAGAAAAAAAACGTGGAGCGTACTTGTTGGGTACGTGAGCATTTTTGACGACGAGCAACGCAGCCATCGGGCAGAAGACGGAGTTTTGCTGACTTTTTACGAGATCATCTTTATTAACAACACTATAAGCTGCGTTTTTGAGGATGTCTATTTCCTCTGCCTTTCTTAAAGGAAATATTTAGTTCTGCAAATTTTAAAGGATTTCATTGGCCGAAATTTCAACAGATTTTTCCACTACCATTATCACCTCTCACCTTAATGCGGATTTTGATGCCTTGGCCTCTTCCCTGGCCGCAAGTAAGCTCTATCCCGGGGCTCAAATCGTGCTGCCTGGCTCCCAGGAGAGGGATCTGCGGGACTTCCTCCTGCAATCGAGCAGTTACTTTATAGATGTAAAACGTTTAAAAGACATAGATTTTGACAAAGTCAAGCTTCTGGTAGTTGTGGACACCAGGCAGAAAAGCCGTATTGGTCCTTTGGCTTCGCTTCTGGAAAGGCCTGATGTTGAAGTCCATGTATTTGACCATCATCCCCCTTCTTGTGGAGATATAAAAGCCGCTAAGACCTTTTTCAGGGCAGTGGGCGCAAACACAACCCTGATGATCCGACTCCTAAGAGAAAAAGGAGTGGATATAAGCCCTGACGAGGCAACCTTTCTGGCCGTAGGTATATATGAGGACACGGGCTCTTTTACTTTCAGCTCTACCACTTCCGAGGATCTGGAGGCGGCTGCCTGGCTGCTTGAAAAGGGAGCTGACCTCAAGGCAATCTCTGAGCTTCTCGAACACAGGTTCACTCCTGAACATGTAAAGCTTTTGAACGATCTTTTAAACACCGCAGCTACTTATACTCTGGCCGGCATCCCTGTCACTTTGGCAAAGACATCATCGCCGGCGTATGTGGAAGATTTTGCTGTCCTGGCCCACGAACTAATGGATATGGAGAAGCTCCCTGTGATTTTTGCCATTGCACTTATGGCGGATCAAGTATTGATAGTAGGCCGCAGCCGGGATGAGAGGGTTGACGTAGGGAAGGTGCTAAAGGCAATCGGCGGCGGCGGCCACCCCATGGCTGCCTCTGCCACGTTAAAGGGGCTAACTCTGGCTGAGGCCGAAGAGCGCCTGGTCACTGAACTTCACAGGCAGCTCGGAACAGAGCCTAAAGTGAAAGACATTATGTCGTATCCAGTGCTCTCGGTCCTGCCGGACACCACTCTTTCCCAGGCCAATGATAAATTAACGCGCTATGGCATTACTGTTTTGCCTGTGGTCCATGAAGACAAGGTCCTGGGCCTCATTTCCCGCAGGACAGTTGAGAAGGCAATATACCATGGTCTTTCAGACCTGCCGGTACGTGAATATATGACTACGGATTTCGAAGTCATCTATCCAGAGGACACCCTTGCCAAGGTCCAGGAACTTATTGTCAACCGTCGTCAGCGTTTTGTCCCTGTAGTGGATGAAGGACAGATAGAAGGAGTAATCACCAGGACGGATCTCCTTCAGATACTGAGTGGAGATGCTGCA
>JAJSZR010000167.1 GCA_030262715.1 Deltaproteobacteria bacterium | reverse complement strand
TTAACGCGCCTTGAAAACAAACAAAATTACAGCGCAATCTGTACAACGTATTTTTACTTGCCTCCTTAAAGGCGATTTCGTCGATGTCCTCGACTCTTTCTCTGGTTCGTCACGTTATGACCGACGGTGCTTCTCTGCCGGTACGGGCACGAATCTGGGCAATATTATTTGCAATAGTAATGAGATCTGAAAGGGCTTCCTGTGTGTCCTGGTCTTGTCTTTCAAGATCAGTTTCGTATCTTTCCAGGTACACCCTGAGTGTAGCGCCTTCTGTCCCGGTGCCTGACAAGCGAAACACTATACGTGAGGCCCCTCTGAAGATTATCCTTATTCCCTGGCCGGTGCTCAAGCTCCCATCTATGGGGTCCGTATAGCTGAAGTTATCGGCGATCTCAACTTCATAGTTTCCAAGACGTTTTTCCACAAGACCGGGAAGACTGTCCCTCAAATGACTCATAAGACCATTTGCAGAATCGGCCTCAAGCCCTTCATAATCGTGACGGGAGTAAAAGTCTCTTCCGAACTTCCTCCAGTGGGCCTGCACAATCCTCTCAACCGACTCTCCCTTCACAGCCAAGAGGTTAAGCCAGAAGAGCACTGCCCAAAGCCCATCCTTTTCCCTTATGTGATCCGAGCCTGTCCCAAAACTCTCTTCACCGCAGAGCGTTACCTTGCCTGCATCGAGTAAATTGCCAAAAAACTTCCATCCTGTAGGTGTCTCATAGCATGGAATTCCCATGGATTCAGCTACCCTATCTACTGCCATACTAGTAGGCATGGATCTCGCGAGGCCTGATAGTCCCCCTGAATAACCCGGGACAAGATCGGCATTAGCGGCAAGGACTGCGAGACTGTCGCTTGGTGTCACAAAAAAGCGCCTTCCCAGGATCATATTGCGATCACCGTCCCCATCGGAGGCGGCTCCGAAATCAGGAGAATTCTCTGATCTCATGATCTCGACAAGTTCTCTGGCATGTTTCAGGTTAGGATCCGGGTGGATCCCGCCAAAGTCAAGTAGAGGATCACCATTAATCACAGTCCCTGGAGGTGCACCGAGGCGCCTTTCAAAAATAGCCCTGGCATAAGGACCTGTGACGGCATTCATGCCATCGTATACCATATTGAATTCTCCGGAGCTCAAGAGGCCTCTCATCCTGTCAAAATCAAAAAGCCGCTCCATGAGTTGCAAATAATCAGCGACAGGGTCAAATACCTCCACAACCATTTCCCCTATACGGTTCTCACCCAATTGATCCAGGTCCACATCAGGGGCATCAAAAAAACGGTAAGTGTCGATTTCAAGGCTACGTTTGTAAATGCACTCTGTAACGTGCTCCGGGGAAGGCCCCCCGTTTTCGATATTATACTTTACTCCAAAATCTCCCTTAGGGCCCCCTGGATTGTGGCTCGCGGAGAGGATGATGCCGCCCAGTAAACCGTGCTTCCTGATTACGCAGGAGGCCGCCGGCGTAGACAGGATCCCTCCCAATCCCACCATGGTACGACCTATCCCGTTGGCAGCAGCCATCTTGATAATGATTTGAAGGGCCTCTCTGTTGTAAAAGCGGCCATCTCCTCCAAGGACTATGGTCTTACCCTTTATTTCACCTATGACATCAAAGATGGACTGGACAAAATTCTCCAGATAATAGGGCTGCTGAAACGTAGTTACCTTTTTTCGAAGGCCTGAGGTGCCGGGTCTCTGGTCTTTAAAAGGTCTTGTGGACACTTTTTGAATACTCATGACCTGAGAATTCCTCCTTAGGATAGAGCTGACAGCCACTGGAAAGGTCGTAAATCACACAAAATCTTATATTGTATTTAAAACTATTCATGGTAGATTTTATTTTATAATAATATGCCATCTAGAGGTTTTTTCCCAGTGAGAAGGAGAATTATTGTATGGACATGGATCTGTTGATAAATTATAAGTTCCATCTACGTTTATGTGAATTTAGAATAAGGAATTAAGGGAGGACCAAAATGGACCCGCAAAATTTAAGTGTTGCGGAACTACGCCGGCTTATACCTTCCGGCCCGCAATGGCGCTCGGCAGTGGCACTGGTTGGGGCACTGATACTGGCAGTCATTCTTTGGAACCTGTGGTTCACAGTCGAACCGGAAGAGGTTGGGGTGGTCTTTCGCTTTGGCCACTATGTACGGGAAGCACCTCCAGGTCTTAACTTCAAGTTGCCTGACCCTGTGGAAAGTGTCATCAAAGTGCCGGTGCAGCGCCAGCTTAAGGAGGAATTCGGTTATCGTACTCAACTGGCTGGTGTCCAGACACGCTATACCCCAGGCAACTTCGAAAGTGAATCCCTGATGCTTACAGGCGACCTGAACGTTGCTGTGGTGGACTGGTCTTCCCAGTACCGCATTGATGATCCCTACAAGTATCTGGTCAAGGTTAGAGATGTAAGGATCACCTTTCGAGAAATGAACGAGGCAATTATGAGAGAGGTCGTAGGGGACAGGACAGTGCATGATCTCCTTACCATAGGAAGACAGGAAGTAGCAGATGAAGTAAAGATACGCCTTCAGGCATTGTGTAAACAGTATGATACAGGAATCACTGTAGACCAGATCGTCCTCCAGAATGTTAACCCGCCTGATCCGGTAAAACCATCCTTTAACGAAGTAAACCAGGCTCAGCAGGAGCGGGAGAAAATGATCAACCAGGCGAGGGCAGAATATAACCGGATCATTCCAAAGGCCAGAGGACAGGCGCTTCAGGCCATACAGCAAGCCGAAGGGTATGCTAAGGACCGAATAAATCGCGCCAAGGGAGACGCCAAGTTCTTCGAGTTGATCCTGGAGGCTTACAAGAGGGCACCAAAGGTTACCAAGAGGAGGATATATCTTGAGACAATCGACACTATATATCCAGTGATCAAACACAAGATAATTGTAGATGATAAGGTAAAAGGCGTCCTTCCTCTTCTTTCGCTGGGCAGTGAGGTGAAGCCATGAAATATGTATCTATTATCGCAGCAATAGCCATAATTATCGCCTTGTCGGTACTTGGGGGTATCTTTTTTATAGTGGACGAGACTCAACAGGCGATTGTCACCCAGTTCGGAAAGCCTGTGGGAAAGCCCATAATCACGCCTGGCCTGCATATGAAGCTGCCCTTTATTCAAGACACCAACTATTTTGACAAACGCTTCCTGGCCTGGGATGGTGACCCGAATCAGATTCCGACAAAGGACAAAAGATTCATCTGGGTAGATACATACGCACGTTGGCATATAACTGATGCACTCCTGTTCTTCCAGCGACTCAGGGACGAGCGCAGGGCCCAGTCCAGATTGGACGACATCCTGGACGGTGAGACACGAAATGCCATAGCAAAGCACGTGCTCATAGAACTGGTAAGAAGCACGAACCCCGAGGACACTGAGAAAAGAGAAGACACAAAACCATTAAGGCATATTAAATTCGGCAGAGAAAAGCTGGAGCAGGAGGTATTGAAAGCTGCGTCTTCCCGTGTTGTTGATCTTGGTATAGAGATCCTGGATTTCAGATTCAAACGAATCAACTATGTTGAAGAGGTAAGGAGAGAAGTATATGCCAGAATGATCTCCGAAAGAAAGCGCATTGCCGAGCAGTATCGTTCCGAAGGTGCTGGAGAGGCCGCAAGAATTTCCGGGGAAAAGGAGCGCGAACTCAAGACCATTACCTCTGAAGCCTACCGCAAGACCCAGGAAATCAGAGGTAAAGCCAATTCACGAGCAGCGGACATTTACGCGGCTGCCTACAACAAGGACCCTGAATTCTACCGGTTCACCAGGACCATGGAAAGCTTTACAAAAATCATGGATGACAATACGACATTGGTAATGTCTACAGAGGGAGACTTACTGAAGTATCTGGGTGGAGTCAAGTAGTTTGTTCCCATGGATACACAGCGTCACTGATTCGAAATCAGCGTTTTCCACCAAGTCATATCTCCTCTTACTCAACCCTCCCCCATCAAGGGGGAGGGAAGGCATCAGTGCTAATTGGGGTTCTCCCTGTCCTTGCGATTGGTTACCTTCTATTCAATCTCTTTTACATTCTTCCCGGCATTTGGGCCAGGAGAGGTGACAAAGATATCCGTAATCTTAAGCACAACAGCCGACTTCGCTGTCAGGTCAGGTTTTTCGGCCTTAACCATCTCAACTGCCATGTCGTAAATCTTGCCTGACGTCTCGATCCTGGGAGTTCCTTTGAATTGAAACCCCCTGCGAGGTTTGGTATCATAATCCCATACGGAGACAGCCATAACTGGTTTCTGTTGAATGTTTTCGAATGTCTTTTTCATAAAGACATCAGCCATCATGATCTCATCATCCGAAAGGATCTTGGTAAAGTGTATCGGAACCACGTTTGGAACGTTATCCTTGTCACACGTGGCTACGGCATACCCTCTACTCTTTTCCATCACGTCCTTCATATCCTGTGTTAATTTTGCCATCTATTGCCTCCTTTGTTTTTGGTTGGTTCTTGTTATTGTCCTGTCCCCTTATAACAAATTTCGTTTTGGTATGAAAGCGATAAATTCCAGGGGACAGAGTCCCCAGATCGGCGAAGCTGCTTAAATAGATCTTACCCACACTAAATAGCGAAAAACCAGAATTAAATGGCTGTATCTAAATCAATTTTCATCAGAGCCAAGGAATCGAGTTCCAAGATACATGTAATGGAGTCCGGAAATAACAGTGATCAGGGCAGTA
>JAJSZR010000166.1 GCA_030262715.1 Deltaproteobacteria bacterium | reverse complement strand
AATTGTCCCAGCCAGGTTGGTCATTGTCGGTTGCTAGGCGAACTGGGTTCATTGGGTTTGTTGGGTTACCACGGTTGCTTGGGTACCTTGGTTTATTGGGTTTGTTGGGTTTATTGGGTTTGTTGGGTTTATTGGGTTTGTTGGGTTTATTGGGTTTGTTGGGTTACTTGGGTTTGTTGGGTTTGTTGGGTTACCACGGTTTGTTGGCCCGGTTAAATACGCTCCGCTGTTACTGGCGTGAATTTCACTGGCTGAAGGTTGGTTAGGGAGTATTTGCAAACTCTTCCAGTAATTTTTTTATTTTAGCATGAATATCATTAGCAAACTCGTATAGCTCTTTTGCGTCCTGAATTGAAGGTTTCCCAGAGGGCAACAGCCCTAAGTCACTTGGATATCGAGCGCTGATATATACTTCGTCAAGTCTCTTTATGAGACTTAAATTCAAATTAAGGGCCATTTCCTTCTCTACAGTGCCAAGGAGCGTTTCCAAACGCAACATATTGAATAAACTCTTTATTAGTTCTGCGTGAGAACCCTTCTTTACCCTGTTAAATAAGATTTGAGCCTTCGTTTGAGAAACATTTTCCCGTGATAAGTCTTCAAATACTTCTCCCGTCTTGTAGCATCGGTCCTAAGTGACTCAACTCAACGAACTCAATGAACTCAATACAGATATTCACCGCCCACTCCGCTCGTTAGAGCAAAAGATTTCTCAAAATACTTTGTCAAACCACCAACTACAATAGCTTGCGAAAATCATCATTGGTCAAGCCTGCATCCCGGACAATGTTTCCCATAAGGTGATCCTTCCTCGGACTGTTGCAAAATAACTTTGTATTTCATTACGTTCACCTTATATCCTTGTCAGGCAGTTTCATAGTACAGTCAATTCTGCATGCTTAGTATCTCTGAAATCTGTGTTCATCTGTGTTCATCTGTGTCCAAATCTCTCTTTGCAGGAATTCGAGAGATGCATAAAAAAATGGGACACGGATTTACGCAGATGAACACAGATCAGAAAAAATGCAAAAGATCAAAGCATGATACAAAATTGCAGGTAGAAAAGGTGGCCAAAGGCTATACCTCGTCTTTGGCCATTGAATTATCTCTTCCCCAAAAGATATCATCATGTAGGTTAGTAAGAGCAAGATACAACTCTTCAATATCCACAGAAAAGGCCCATTTTATACTGTGAAACAACTCCGACGGACATTCCTTTATTATTTTGCAAATCTCCAGAGGGTCCACCCACAGGTCCTTTTGCTTTGCTTCCCCAAATACCTCTTCCCAGTTAAACTCATATTTCCTGGCAATAAACAGGATATCCGCAAGATCCCTTACATCCCTTCGGCTCAATGCGCAAAGTTTGTTTGACAAAATATTTCGCCAGTTATCAACACGATAATATATTGAACATCTTTGGAAACCTCCCCAGTGGAACTTTAAATCATTGACGAAGTCAACTTTCAGGAGGGTTCCTCCCTTTTCCAGCATAAGCCGCACAAATGTCTCCGCAACGGTTCCGACCTCCAGGTGCCAGCCAGGTATTTCTTTCAAACGATTAATGACCTTGTTACAGTGTGTTTTGAAATCCGGATCAGCATTCACAAAAAAATCGAGATCATCAGAATATCTATGGTGCAAATAACACCTGGACAGTACTGTGCCACCTGTTAAATAGAATGGGACCATCATCTCCTGAGTTAGATGCAAGACTTTATCCTGAAAAGGAAACAGCTTATTCTGATAATACTTTCTTGGCATATTGATATTTTTTTCTTAATTCATTTGGAAATAACCGCATAATAACTGTTTCACTGAGGGCTTCATCTTTTAGTAGATCAAATGGAATGAGTTTCAGAAGTGTATACCACCCGTATGTTGTCAACAACCTGCAATAAAGATTAGCCTTATCTCCTGGAAACCTTTCCGGGCCACCATCAAGCAATTTCAGGATATACTCAATATCCATATTCCTATCCCAGAAGAGTTTATTGACTAGTTCTCTTTTTTTGTCTTCTGAAAGCTTCATCAATTTTGTATCTGTGAAATCTGCGTCTATCTGCGTCCAAATATAAATGGGACATGGATTTATACAGATTAAAAAATAAAATCCGCGTTTATCTGTGTCCACTTACTTCCTGAAGTTATCAAAAACCTTGCGTTTAATCTCCGGTTTAGGCCCAAGATTCAGCAAAAGCCCTACTTTAACATCCGTAGCCGTAGTATCCTGAAAATCTGTGTTCATCTGTGTCCCAAAAAGGTCCTATACACGGCGTATTTGGGACTTCAGTTTGGCCTTAAATCCATTCCACAGGGCATCTGAAGAGGCAGGCAAAGATAAAATCATGCTGACTTTGTGGGAAAGGACCTGACCGGAAACACTTCCTTCGGTTAATAAGTCACTGTGCTCCTGTGAACAGCGAATCTCCATCCTGAATACACCTAGCTCACCGGCAAGCCTTTGGCCCTTTCTTACCAACGCCTGTTGCACCGATAGTTCTCCGAGCAGACCCCCATAGTCGCAGTGCGGAAGAGCAATTAGGAACTTGTGCCCCCATGGCAGACAAAAACAAATAACCAGTTCTTGTAAAGAAACCACTACAGCTTCTCCAAATGACTTATAATCAAATCTCTTTCTGCTTCAAGATTGTCAAACCTGAAATAATCTTCGAATGAGTCTTCTTCATGAAACTTTCCTTCTTTTACCATTCTGTCAAACTCAACAACGCCAGTGAAATATCCGGAGCTACGATACAGGCGGGCTATAGAACACGGATTTCACAGATTACACGGATTTTCACAGACAAACATAGACTATTATTTCTGCCGTTCGGCAGAGATAAACAGGGCCCCGAATAAAGATTCAACTGGACAAGCAATTTAATCGGGCAGGCAGGGCTGGCTGGACAGGGCCCACAGCCAAGCAGGAACGATGTCAATACGACCGTAATCGGTTTTAAGTTTTTCTTCCTGATCCAGTGTTATTATGGTTCCGGTATGCAGTTTGCGTTCTGCCATTGCTTCAAAAAGGGCTTTCAGCTCACGTTTCCGAGTTGCAGGGTCTTTTAATCCTGCTGAAACCTGGATCAGTGATTTCCGGCCATGGTGATCTGTTATTAAAAAATCAACTTCATGCCCTGCTTTTGTTTTGTAATATTCGATCACACTATTTTCCCGTCGCAGTTTCAGAAAAACAAAATTTTCCAGAAGATGGCCCCAATCAGGTCGAAAGTTTCGTGAGCAGGCATTAATAAGCCCTGGATCTATAGCGTAAATTTTTCGTGGGTTAACCATCCTTTTCCTTTCAGAACGTGCATGAACCGAAACCTGAAAAAAAAGATATGTATCTGAAAGATGCCCCAAGTATTCATGTAAAGTGTTTTTACTGCACTTAATGCCTTGCGATTTTAAATTATTGTAAAATTTGTTAATACTGAAAAGGCAGGCCGTTGAATTAATAAGATGCCTGATCATGTAACGAAGTGGAATCGTATTTGAGATCTTATAACGTTCCACCAGATCACGCAGGATAACCACATCAAGATATTCCTGAAGAATCCGAATTCGATAATCGGCATCTATTCCCTGAACTTCGGGGAAGCCTCCTTCCACGAGGTAGGCTTGAAATCTGTTTTCCAAAAGCGCCCGCTTTTTCGCACCCGGACGTCTGCCGTTGCCGGCATCTACTCCATTATGTTCCAGAGACTCTACAAAACTGAAAGGAAAAATTTCAGTTGAGATTGAGCGCCCCCTTAAACTGGTTGCAATTTCACGGCTTAGCAATTTGGCTGAGGACCCGGTTATGCAGATATGTACATTTTCAGTGTCTATCAGCCGCCTGACAAACTGTTCCCATCCCGAAATATTCTGGATTTCATCGAAAAAAAAAAGCAGATTTGATCCTTCAGAAGCGGATATCTGCGATAATATACATCGGTTATTTGGTGTAAATCGGCTGCTGTCATCGGAAGCAGCCGTTCATCTTCCAGATTAAGATACAGAACACATTCTTTTGGTATCTTCTTTGACAGAATATCCGCTATAATCTGGTAAAGAAACCATGTCTTGCCTGATCTGCGCATGCCAATGACCGAATCTACTTTACCTGGAAGAATGGGCAATCGGACATGACGCCTTGTAAAGGCCGGTAATTTACGTTCATGAAAATCGGCAATCAGTTGTTCGAGCAGGCTTTCCATATCAATGCTTTTTATCCTATAGTTAAGGACAAGTAAAGGCTTAATTGTCCTTCAGTTAAGGATAATTTAGATACTTCCAAAATGTTCTTTTTAGCACAATGGGGGAAGGCATTCTCAGTTACTTTATTATTAGGCACCCCGGTACCATCTGCCGGAGTTACGGGGCAAGCAGGGCAGGCAGACGGACACGGACAAAATAGCTCATGAAAGAATAGAATTTTTTTTAGACAGGATTTACAGGATTACACAGATTTTCAGTTTGGCGCGAGATTTCCGAGGAATGAGCATGTGTCTATTGCAGCGCCATTTCCGAATATTCATATACAGGTGTTTGGATTATCTCGCGAGGCTTTGCATGCCCAAGAATTGTTCGGTGTAAGCGCTCTACCGCGGTTGGCGAGAAAAACTGTTCGCCTGTCTCATCATTTACACGTGCCGGGACATCCTTAATAATGTAGAATTTACCTTCAAATTCCAAAGTGTAGGTTACCAAGCGCTCTACTAAGTTTTCGT
>JAJSZR010000165.1 GCA_030262715.1 Deltaproteobacteria bacterium | reverse complement strand
CTTTTAGTTTACAAAATCAGGATATTGTAAAACAAGGACCTGCCCAGTCCAAAATTTCCAGGGTAATTTCCTGGTATTGAAGTTTACCGTTTGCTGGCGTGCAGTATTGTCAGGCCGATGATAACATCTCCTTCGTATCGAATGATCACATCATCATCTGTTAGCTCGCTATCAGTAGCATGACTTGGCTTTTTGAAATTTATATACAATACGTCAGCCTCAGTGTCGTATGATGACCACAGGTATTTTTGAGGTGCAAATCTCACCGCGGGGATCAGTCTCAGATATTGGTCGATAGCTAATTGGGCCATAGTTGTTTCCTCCGATCGAGTGAATTACCCTTGCTTGTTATGAAAGCTGTGATAATGAACCCGTCATCCTCATATTCACGATAAACTACGACAAGATGCTTGCCTAAAGAGATTTGCCGTACAGCTAGAAGTTCATCCTCTCCGCCAGCCAATATCCGTATTGGATTCCCTACGGCCTCCAGCACTTCCAATCGCATTCCTGCCAACTCACAATGCTCTTCGGTAATATGGGCCCATCGTTCATCCGTAAGTCTAATCGGCACACCGTTCTTAGATAAGACCTTCTCAATCACGCAGCTTCTCCAAAAGTTATGTCAGACGGCGTTTGCGTACTCATAAATCAGAAAAAACCGTAAGAAACGATAAAATTCTCTCATTGACAATCTTTTTACTCCTGGCCTCTCCCGCCAAGGGAGGGGAGATGGCGGATTGCGTTTTCTGCCTTTCTTCCAGAAAGATAGAACCCAGAAAAATCCCTCAAATCCTGTCAATCCTATCGAACATAAACGTGAAAATACTAAGTCGTCAATTTGTAATGATGTTTAGCGCTTTGCTTCAGCCGAAAGCATCCATCCTTTTGGGTGATAAATGACTTTTACGGTCAGAAAGAAAATTATCCTTATCCACGCCCTTTGTGAATTCTATGGCATCTTTAGCCATAAGGAGGATATCGAGAACATAGGCATTGTCACGAGACATATACGACCTCCATGGATGAAAGGATTGACTTGCGCCGAATATAATTTCGGCTCCGTTCCACATCCTGCCTTGTCATCAAGTCAACATCGCGACCGAAAATAATCTTAAGGTCGTCTGTCATAGATACCAGATAATAAAGAATGAGTTGTCCCGGTATTAAAGTCTACAATGACATCAACATCGCTGTCTGCTCGGAAGTCCTCCTGAAGTATGGAGCCAAATAAAGAAAATTCTCGGACGCTCCATCTTCTGCAGAATTCCGCAATCTTTTCTTTGGGCAAGCCAAGGTTTGGCTTTCCCATCATTCAACCTCCTCTATTTTGAGGCTTTCTATGTCCCTATCATCCAGGATCTTAATACGATACGCTTATTCTCACCGATTTCAAACGGCAACGAAATCGTCCCGCGATAGGCCTCAATAAGTTCCTCGTCGATTTCCGCCTTCAGGTTCTTTGCCAGGCGCGACCATCCGTCCTTCTGGCCGGATATGGGGAAAAACACCTGTTTCGGGAAAAGGCTCCTGCCGTCATAGTCTGTATCCAGTATCCACATGCTGATCTTATCCGTTCCACCGGATTCAATGACGCCGGTCTTGGTGTTCCAGTAATCAAAACCCAAGATTTCCAACCGATATTTATCCTTATCCTTGCCTTTCTTGATCTCTTCAATCCTCACATCGGGTTGGCCCACGAGCCAGAAGCTCTGGTTGCTTCTCCGTTTCTTTTTCAGGTCTTCGGTCAGGAGATCATCATCCATCTGGGCCTTGAGAAGAGTAACGCCCGGCCAGTCGGTCTCATCAATGTCCTTTGCGGCTTCGGGATCAAATTGGAATGCCGCAAAAACAATAATTTTTGGTCTGGGAACCAGCTTTTGTGCCTCCTCGATGGCCAATTCCACCTGCCGCTGTTCTAACGGCGCATGTTCGGAGCCGAAAGAGATAACCGCCCGGACCGGTTGACCGTAGATTCCCCGTGGTTCCTTGACAGAATCAGCCCCCAGATCATTCGGTCTTGTTTCCGCCTCGGCATGGAGCCAGCGGGTTCCGGGCAAAGGCTCGACCCTTGAAAAGAGTATGAACTGGCCTCTCTTATCCCTAATGCCGGTCTTGAGCAGCTCATCCCGCCACTCTCCGTGGCGTAACGTCTCGCCGCTCCGGGCAACAGACTCATCTGCAGGGCGTGTCGTATCACTGTATGCACTTATATCATCCAGAGGTCTTACAACCGGCGCAGGCACTGCCTCCACAGTAAAGGGTCCGGAGACTCTTGCCCTGGATTTGTCTATGAACGGTTGGTCATAAAGGGTTTCCTGTGCGGGCGGTTCATTGTCGGCAATGGACTTCAGGGTGATATGGGGCACGGTCTTGTATTTGAAACCACTTCCCACACCTTCCGTGGGATGGGCGAGTTCATAGTAGTCAAACAATGCGGTCATAAGCCTTTGTTTGGCAAGGGCAAGAGCAACCCGGGAGGTGTCGCAGGTGATCCAGCGCCTGCCCCACTGCTCGGCAACATAAGCCGTGGTGCCTGAACCGCACGTCGGGTCGAAGACTAGGTCGCCAGGGTCGGTGGTCATCAGGAGGCAGCGCTGTAACGGCTTCACGGATGTCTCAACGGCATAGCGCATGTTAGTAGGGGCAGACGTATCATTCCAAAGTGCCGTTACTGGTGTAATCGGATAATCAGAAAGTTTTAGGAGATACCTTAACCGCTCGCCGCTTTCGTATGGTACCAAACGCTTAGCATCTTTTAGTCTTTCTGTACTTTCACGGTTCGTTTTCCAAGATTTACCCGGTGCAGGCCAATATTCTTCGTCATTGATGTTTATGGGGAAGACTCTATCTGGACCCAACCCTATCGGAGACATAGAAACTAGCTGGCAAGGATCAAATCCCTCACCAACAAGTCCATGATTCAAGATCTCTTCCTTTGACAATTGTCTTATTTTGCCGTTTTTGAACTGTCCAATATTCCAGTGCGTATCTCCTTGAACATCGACGTTCTTAAACAAGTGCCTGTATTTCAAATTCTCTCTGTTCATGGCATAGAAGATTATGTAATCGCAAATCTCTTCTAAGTACTTGGTGCCTAAGGGCATCGTTTTTTTACGAAAAGTAATCAAACTCACAAAATTCCCAACCCCAAACACCTCGTCCATCAACTCCCTTACATGATGAACATTCTCATCCGAAATCTGCACAAAAACACTCCCGCTCTCTGTCAGCAACTCCCTTGCCAACAGCAGCCTGTCTCGCAGATAGGTCAAATACGAGTGAATTCCTAATTCCCACGTATCACGGAAGGCCTTGATCATCTCCGGTTCGGCAGTCAAATCTTCGTCCTTACCGTTTTTCACATCCCGCTTATTCACGAAAGGCTGGAAGTTGCTGCCGTATTTGATTCCATAAGGGGGGTCCATGTAAATCATCTGCACCTTGCCGGCCATGCCCTCCTTTTCCAGCAAGGAGTTCATCACCAGCAGGCTGTCTCCTGCCACAAGACGGTTTGACCAGTTGTGCTTGTGCTTGTAAAACTCAATAGCTTCTCTTAAGGGTGGGTTTTCCTCGGATTCGGCAAACAGAGAAAGTTGATCGTACTTTTGTCCGTTTCTTTTGCGCACCGCCTCGATAATGGTGCGGGGATCTATGCGCTCGTGGACATGAAGGGATACATTAGGCACGTCAAAAGATGTATGCTCGGCCTTGTCTGCCCATTGCAGGCAAGGGTCGATATGCGGGTCATAAACATATTGTTTCTTTCCCGTCTCCTTGTCCGTATCAGGCGTCACCAGGCCTACAGGAGGATTATTAACTCGCTTTTTCCCCTTGTGGTCGTATTGCTCAATCGGTTTCTTGCCCGCCTTCTTCTTCCCTGCCATCCGATTCACCTCCTACAGTCACCTGTCAGCGCGTAGTTGCAGACAATGACGTCCGCTACAGTGGCGGTAACTATCCACAAACCCCATATCAAAATGACGCCATCGCTACAATCGTGCAGCGCAAACAGCTCTTATCGGCTCGTAACTCACCGTCTCGATAGGTGGATTGTTTTCCGCTTTTCATCGTGCCTGTAATCTTTGGCACTGGAATTATTTTTTCGCCTTGCCATTGATTCCATCGACGCATCAAGTTGACCCATCTTCGAGTCGTAGAGTTGCCTTATTGCGTAACTTTTAATCCAGTCTCGGTTTGGCCAATTTTGCTATGGCAACAATCGAATCCAGCATTTCCTTTACTTCAAGGTCTATCTTGTCTTTTGGAATGAAACGAGCTAGTTCGTGGAAGTTCTTCTTATCCATCACGTTATATAAGCCAAGCTTTTTGAAAAACGTCTTGAAGAGAGGGATGAGGAAATCCTCGCTAACCTTTGTGGCAGCATCCCAAGGGGATCCTTTTCCGAGGGTTTCCATAGCCTTTGTCACTTCTTCTATAGCTTCTCTCATTGCTTTTTTGCGCGAGTCAGAGAACGCAGACGCAAATAGGGGGCCGGGGGAGGCATCCTTACCACTGGCCACAGCATAAGACTCAAGGACCTCCGGGTAGCAAAGGTAATTTTCAATCTCCCGTCTTTTCCACATAAAGCCTTTAGCGCCGATGTCCGAAGGAAGTCCTTGTTCAAGTCGGTCAAATATCGCAACGCCCTTCATATGGGGGACAGCTTCTCTGAGCCCAAAAAAGTGCCTTTTCACCTCATTGGGCTGATCAGTTACATAATGGACAAAAGGTCTTTGGAGGACACTTATAGCCGCTTCATGTTC
>JAJSZR010000164.1 GCA_030262715.1 Deltaproteobacteria bacterium | reverse complement strand
AAAAAAATGTCATATCTTACCAAAAAACCAGCCCGTCAAATGACGTTCTTGATATATGGAGTAATAAATATAACCAGTTCCTTGTTTTCAAGTGATTGTTCAATGTTTTTAAACAAGGGCCCAATAAAAGGGATTTTGCTGAACCATGGCAGACCCTCGTGATTTAACTCTCTGACCTGGCTGATCAAGCCTGCCAATACTACCGAGTTCCCGGTCCTTACCCTGACCATTGTGGCTATTTCCTCAAGAGCAATAATCGGGTTGGAAATGGTCTGGGCCGATGTACCCGAAGCTGGAAGCTCAATCTTCTCCTCTCCCATGATTCTCGTTATGGTAGGCACGATATTGAGTGTGACAATTCCATTTGGCGATATCTGGGGTGTAATTCCCAACTGAAGGCCGAGAACCGCTCGCTTGATGTTTACTCCGTAGGTCGTCGTATTGGTGTAGTTATCCCGGTCCACGCCATCTATGTCAGCATAAGGGAACTGAATCCCCACGGTCATCCTTATGGTCTTATCCTTTCCACAGGACCTACTGGCTCCGGCAAAACAACCACACTTTATTCCGCCCTTATGACCATAAACAGTTCAACCGTCAATTCGATGACCATTGAAGACCCCATCGAATATGTTATACCAACCATCAGGCAGACAGCAGTAAATCCCAAGGCCGGCCTTACATTCGGAAATGCCTTTAGAGCGGCCATGAGGCAAGACCCTGACATCATCCTCGTAGGTGAGATAAGGGATCAGGAGACTGCCGAACTGGCTATGAGGGCTTCCATTACCGGCCATTTAGTTCTGTCAACCCTGCACACCAATGACGCCGCGGCCGCTATTAACAGGCTGCTCGACCTCGGAGTAAATGCGAACATTGTTGCCTCATCATTGACCATGATTGTAGCCCAGAGGCTATTGAGGAAGATCTGCCCCCATTGCTCTACCATGGCGCCCACCAGGCCTGAAGATAAGAAGGCCTTTGTCCGTAATGGGCTTGAACCACCAGCCGAACTCCCAAAGGCCAATGGCTGTGACAACTGTCACCAGTCCGGTTACCGGGGACGTACGGGGATCTATGAGGTTCTTGAAGTAGATCGGGCAATAGAAGAGCTGATTTTCAACGGTGCCCTTCATAGCACCATTGAAGACGCGGCAATCAAGTCCGGCACCAGCCTTTTACTTAAACAGGCCCTCAAAAAGGTAATCAACGGGGAGACCTCACTTGAAGAGGTCTTTCGGGTAGCAGCGTATGCCTAGGTACAGTTACCAGGCCATAAATGATGCGGGCAAACTTCTCAAGGGAACGGTATTTGCGTTAAGCGCTGCCGATGTTGAAGATCGCCTTATAAAACAAAGCCTCACACTTGTAAAGAGCAGCCCGATCAAACAAAGCAAAATGGCCGGTCAACTTGCAGGGGGCAAAGTCAAGCCACGAATTATCATTGAATTTTATCGAAGATTTTCACAGACCCTGGATATCGGCTTGTCGGTTCTTACAGGCCTTGATGAAAATGCCAGGTCAATCCCTTCCAAGGCACTCAAAAAGACCATTGAAGAGATCAGGGGCGCTTTGGAAGACGGAAAAACTCTATATGAGGCAATGAAACGGTTCCCTAAGATTTTCCCCAAACTCGACCTGGCCATAGTAAGGATAGGGGAACAATCAGGCACGTTACCGAAATGCCTGAAAGATATGGCCGACTTTCTTGAATGGAAGGAAGGCATCACATCAACTATCAAAAGGGCGACAATATATCCCTGCTTCATTACTGTTGCCATCACGGCTGTAATTGCTGTGTGGGTTGGGTATGTCCTGCCTCAAATGGCGGGGCTTCTAAATGAGATGGGGGTTGATCTTCCTGACGTCACACGAGCTGTTCTTAGGACAAGTGATTTCCTGAGGGCAAATTGGCCATGGATAATCGGCTTGATTTTCGCATCCATCGCCGGCCTTTACATTTTTCAAAAGGACCAAAGAGGAGGCAGAATATTTGATAAATACCTCCTGAAAGTTCCAATGATAGGTGACATTATTGGCAACGTGGCCTTTGCCCGGTTGAGCCATAACTTTGCAACCATGTACAGTGCAGGTATAAAGATCAGTGACATATTCAAGATGTTGACAGATGGTGTTTTGGGTAATCGGCACCTTGAAGCCCAACTGGCCATGGTCCATCAGGAGGTTCAGCTCGGTCAGACGCTCGCTGAAGGCTTTGAAAATGCAGGAGATTTTCCCCCGCTACTTTTGGGGGCCGTTCGAAATGGGGAGACCACAGGCACCATGGATGATTCTTTCAAACGACTGGGCGACTATTATGACGGTGAGGTCAAAAGATCTGTCGAGGTAATGGTCAATGCGTTTGAGCCTATCACCATCTTCCTTCTGGGAGGCGTGTTCGCCGTGATCCTCCTTTCTATCCTGCTGCCACTTTACGATGTGATCGGCGATTTTGGCAAGGCCTATTGATGGGGCTAGGGTGGGATAGTAATGGTAAAACCATTGCCGGCAAGACAAATAGGGGTCGGAGGGTCGGAGAGAATAATACTCCCACCTCCGCCGGCTGAACTCCGGATTTCGATCCTGGTTCCTGATATGATTTCATAAAGCGTAGAGCCTCCACCGCTGATATTCCCCAGGTCAATTCCCTGATTCGCATCTCGAACATAAGCAGTTGGTTCTCCTGTCCCGTTATTCACCGCCAGGGTCAGGTATTCACACAAATTGCCGTATAATTCATTACCTCCAATATAAACGACAAGATCATCAAAGGTATCGATAGGCGTATGCCTGATATAGTTAGGGGTACCGTCGGTGTTGTCTCCCTGATGGGAACCGGAGGTGATGGCGTCAAAGACATCCCCGTCACTGTCCAAATCCATAGGGCCAGAGCTTATGAATATGGCTGCTATATAAAATGATGTGGCTGCGCCGTCACCATCTATGACCCTCGGTCCTGATGAAAGGCCCGCCTTGAGAGCATTACAGGTTGTTGGCCTGTCAGTTCCCAGATTGCTGTTTATTCCATACCTGAGCACCCTTTTGTAGGGATCGCTTGGCCTCACCTCAAGGTCAAGGTAGGGCAAAGTTCCGGAAGTGGCGTTGTTATTCTGATTGCCATCCCCATCTGTGTCGGCCCACGGGAGCTTGCCATTGATGGTGACATAATTTATTAGGGCCTCTTTCGTCTCTTTCAGGTAATCAATGGTTTCGTTTCGAGCTTTCCGTTGGGTAAGCATTCCCATAATGGACACACCACCTCCTGCTAATAGACCAATGATGACCATGACGATGGCGATCTCGATCAGGGTGAACCCATGTTTATTAAGGGATGGAAGAAGAGGGGCTTTCATTTATAGCTTACACTTTTAAAAGGACCGAACCGGAACAGATAACATGAAGGCCACACCGTGGTGTGGCCTTTTTTGCAGTTATTAAAATAGAGAGTAAAGACTAGGGACAGTAGTCCCATTCGTATATGGCGCACTTCCCACAATCGAGCCGGTATTCCAAATGCTGTCATCATATTTTGCATCGATTTCCAGGCAGACCTCTGCAGGTAGATTGTAGAACCGAAAATAATGCTTGGCCGTTCCGGGACCCGGATCTAACCAATAAAGAGTTACGTTATCACCAAAGGCATGATTAGGTAAATCGGATGTGCCGTTATAGCTTCCGCTTATGAGTCCAGCCAGTCCCAAATCATTGTAGACCTCATATTGTTCAGCGGCATTAATCTGCCCGCTTCCATCGCCTTCGTTATCAGCACCTCCAGCGGGAATTGCGGCCTTATTTTCATCCCCGGGATACACCCCGTATTTATCATAAAACGTCATCACGGCCGCCCTGAGTTCGTCTGCCTGTTTTACCACCCGCTTTACCTTGGCATTCTGGATCATGGCCTGGCCTTTGAGAACACCTCCGATCAGGAGTCCGATGATAACCATCACAATGGCAATCTCCACCAGGGTAAAACCTGCCTCTCTCTTTCTGTTGGGTTTCATTTTAAGCATCTTTATCTCTCCTCAAATATAATAATATAGTATTTGTAATTTACCTTTATCCTTACAGGAACACTCCATCCCGGCAGAGGGTTGGGGTTGCCTGTCATTCCCGCTGAGACGGGAATTCAGTAAATTGAAAAAACCGTAACTTGCCCCTGCTTATTAAGAAATTAAATAACTTCTCAATAAGTTCGAGTGGAGTTTATCCCTGGCCCAGACCTGATTCGCAATGCATATGTTCTATAACTTCAGCCTTGTAAATATTGCAGCGATAATAGCTACGTCCCGGGATGTCGCGCCAGGGCGGGCCGTAAGGATTTTATAAAAGGCTTACGCCTAAACTCCGAAAGGCTATAAAGTCATTATCATTCGTTCAAGGCCTATCTCCGGTTTTGAATGCCCGAACTTATTGAGAAGTTACGAAATTAAGAACCTCTTTTTCTATTTTTATGCAAATTAGATGCCGATTTAAAAGGCTTAGCACTAAAACGGGCAAGTTGTTGAATATGCTTACTAAATAGGCAGACAATTCAAAAACATGCGCCTATTTGGACTGTTCTTCGCGGGGGGTAATAATGAGCCATTCGGGTCATTTTGAATTGATTTTGAGGAACGGGAAAACTTTTATGAAAAAAACCGTAATATTTGCTACAAAAAAAATGTCATATCTTACCAAAAAACCAGCCCGTCAAATGACGTTCTTGATATATGGAGTAATAAATATAACCAGTTCCTTGTTTTCAAGTGATTGTTCAATGTTTTTA
>JAJSZR010000163.1 GCA_030262715.1 Deltaproteobacteria bacterium | reverse complement strand
AAAGGGACTGGTTTCCCTGGAAAGGGCCACTGGTCCAACTTTTTCGTCCATTCCAAAGCGGCATATCATGCTTCTGGCTATTTCCGTAGCCATTTCCAGGTCATTCTGTGCTCCGGAACTCACCTCTCCCATAATTATTTTCTCAGCGGCGCGTCCCCCAAGGGCTACACAGATCTTGTCCAGGAGTTCGCTCTTGGTCATAAGGAACCGCTCTTCCTCAGGTAACTGAAGTGTGTAGCCAAGAGCTGCCTTTCCCCGTGGTATGATGGAGATCTTGGCGACCGGCGGGGCATCGGGGCAATGAAATGCCACAAGGGCATGGCCAGACTCATGATAGGCCACGCGTTTGCGCTCCTTTTCTCCAAGACGCCGGCTCTTTCGTTCCGGGCCGGCGAACACCTTTTCAACTGCTTCTTCGACGTGAGTCTGGGTAATCTGTTTTGAACCATGTCTTGCTGCAAGAAGGGCCGCCTCGTTCATAATATTTGCGAGATCGGCTCCGGAGAACCCCGGGGTCCTGAGGGCTATGGTTTTAAGATCTACGTCAGGGGCCAGGGGTTTGCCACGGGAGTGGACCTTGAGTATCGCCTCCCTGCCCTGCATGTCGGGGGCATCGAGTATTATCTGGCGATCGAACCTGCCAGGACGCAGGAGGGCCGGATCCAGGATCTCAGGCCGGTTGGTTGCGGCAAGCAGGATTACGCCCAGGTTGGGCTCAAATCCGTCCATCTCCACAAGGAGCTGGTTCAGGGTCTGCTCCCTTTCCTCATGGCCGCCTCCCATCATTCCGCCACCACGGAATTTTCCTATGGCGTCAAGCTCGTCAACAAAGATTATACAGGGCGTATTCTTCTTAGCCTGGTCAAAGAGGTCTCTTACCCGGGCGGCTCCAACGCCTACAAACATTTCAATGAATTCAGAGCCGGATATGCTGTAAAAGGGGACCTCTGCCTCACCGGCCAAGGCTCTTGCAAGGAGGGTCTTGCCTGTCCCCGGCGGACCTAGGAGAAGCACCCCTTTGGGTATCTTGGCTCCCAATTCCTCGAACTTCTTGGGCTCTTTCAGGAATTCCACTACTTCTTTCAGTTCCTCTTTGGATTCATCACATCCGGCCACATCCTCGAACCGTACGCCGGTATCTTTCTCCATGGCAATTTTCGCCTTTGATTTGCCAAATGAGAGAAGCCCTGCTCCAGGCCTTCCCATACCCCTGATCAGCAGAAACCAAAGTCCGACCCAGAAAAGTATCGGCAGGATTGTGCTCCAGAAGAGCTGGCCAAGGATACTCTCCTGCACTCCTGAATAATCAACCCCTTTTGCATCCAGTTTCTCTACAAGCTTGGGGTCATCAACTCTTAAGGTACGAAAAAGCACCAGATCCTCTTTTTGCTCAGTCAGTTTCCGGAGCCGGCTAAAGAGTTCCTGCAGGGAAAGCTGTTTTTCCTTTGTCAAAGGGACTCCATCTCTGATTTTTTCCTGGTCCAGATCTTGAAGCTTCGCCTGTAGTCTCGGAAGGCCGCCTGCACGACCTGTGTAAAGTATCCCCCGGATTTCTTCCTGATCCATGCGGATTTCAAGAACTCTTCCTTCCCTTAACATGTTCTTGAACTGGGCGTAAGAAATCTCTCTTGTCTGCATGTGAAGCCACAAATTCGGCAGACTGAAGATAAGAATGAGCCCGATCATCCAATAGATAGCGGAGAATATTAGTCTGCGTCGTCCTTTATCCATGAACTGTATGGTAGGAACTGGTTAAAGAGGTGTCAAGAAAAGGTAAAATCGAGAGGTATCCTTCATTCACCAGTTTACACTTTTTCGAAAAAGCGTGTATTATCGGATTGAATGCCGATGTCGAAACTGGAAATTCGAAATTCGAAATTAGGTAACGCATCTACATCTTTGTGTTTTTCCCAATTTCAAATTTCATTTCCAAAATACAAGATCAACAAAGTGTAAACTACTTTTGACTTGTCGTGAAGGATGCCGCCATTTGAAAGCTTCTTGCAAGTGGCTTCCTTATTTTTTCGACGGCGCTGTGCTTTCTTGTGATTTATCCTCAGTGAGGAGATCTTTGTTGACCTTTACCGGATATTTGGCCTTTAGCTTTTCAATGAGCTCGTCTTGTAACTGCTGCTGTTTTTCCCTTTGCAGCGTCTGTCTTATCTGGGCCTGAACCTCCGCCAGGGCTTTTGTGCTAGCCGCCTTTTTCTCTTTCACTTCGATAATATGGTATCCGAAGTCAGTCTTTACAGGGCCACTCATCTCACCTGGCTTGAGAGAAAAGGCTGCGGACTCGAATTCAGGTACCATACGTCCTTTGGTGAAAAAGCCCAGATCACCGCCTTTGTTTTTGGAGCCCGGATCATCTGAATACTTTTTTGCAAGTTCGGCAAAGTCTTCGCCATTTTCCAGTTTTTTCTTGATGTCCTTGGCCTTTGACTCGGCTTCTTTCCAAGCCTTTTCATCTGCCCCTTCCGGGACCTTCAGCAAGATGTGACAGGCTTTCACGGACTCGGGACTGGTAAATTCCTCTTTATGGCCTTTATAATAGGTCTCAATCTCGTCGTCAGTTATCTTGACCTTACCCTCTATCTCCCTGCGCAAGAATTCCTGGGCCAGAACGGCATTCATGATATCCTCTATCTTGGCCTGAATTTCAGGGTCCTGGTCCAGCTTTTTATCCCTGGCTTCCTGGGCTATGAGAGTAATATCTACCCATCTGTCCAGGAATTGCTCTTTCATCTGGGGATTTTTGAGCAAGGCCATCTGCAATTGAGGTGGCAGGGACTGGATTTGGCTCTCAAATTCTTCAAGGGTAAGCTTATATGAACCCACCTGTGCAAGGATATTCTCCTTTTCATCAGATGCAAAGGTGTTGCTGTAAACGCCAAAAAGGAAGGAAAATCCTACCAATGCCAGGAACATTTTAATAGTAAAGCTGCGTATACTAACTAGTTTCATTTATTTCTCCTTTTTATGTGAATTCCTATGTAAAATTAAAGACAAGAAAGCCGCTTGCCCTAGCGGATTACAGAATAGGGTGCATAAAGCCCGGGCCTTACTGTGATATTAGGGGCTATTATTGAGTCCAGTCCAACCAGTGTACCCGGATTTGTAACGGAATTACATCCGGTTTGTGCATTGTCCCCAAGGATGGCTCCAAGCTTACGTCTTCCGGTGTCGATTGAACTCCCTTCGATTCTAATAGACACATTTCCAGGTACAAAGCGCAGGTTGGCAAACTTCGTACCCGCTCCAAGGTTTACATCTCTGCCAAGGATACTATCACCGATATAGGCAAAATGCCCGGCCTTTGAACCATCTAAAAAAACAGAGTGCTTAACTTCAGTAGTATGTCCAATTACACAATTTTTTCCTATCAGGCAGTCTCCGCGCATGTAGGCCCCCTGCCTGATCTCGGTATAGTCTCCAATAATGCTTGGGCCCTTGATCATTGCACCGGATTCAATAAAAACCCCTTCCCCTATCTGTATCCGGTCATCTGTAAATACTGCGCCTGCACAGACAAGGGAAGCCCGTGGAGCGGGTTCTCCATTAACATGTACTTCGAGTTTGCCTTTAGTGGACTCATTGCACATAACCTCAAAACCATCACGCATCCACCCTTGGAGTAGTAAAACGAGATGCGTAGATAGGGGAATTCCCGGCATTATCGTTTCTTCGAGGTTTGGCCTGATGATCTTGCGGATATATTCATTAAGTCGGTCAAGGGCTGTCCACACCTCAGAGTCTTCTATGAAGAGATCTTCATAATCCTTTGAAATTCCAGGAAAAAACCAGTCAAGTTTGCAGAGAGAAGATGTGTTAATGTGTTTTGTCAATCTCTAAGGCCTATTACTTATATAGCATTACTATCTTTCAGCAAGCGTTCACCTATTTCAATATCATAGAGATGAAGAGGGGGTTTCCCCCTTCCTTCTTTCTTATAGAGATCGGCTGCCTGCTGAATTGCAGACCATTCAGCCCAGCCATGATCATCCCACATGCCGGGATCATCTGCATTCCACATCCTGAATTCTACATCATCAGAGCCCGCTCGAACATACATGCGGATCTTTTTGTTCTCCAGAATTGGATTGTAATATAGTCCTAATTCATCTTGCACAGCTTTCTCCTACGCCGTAGACAAAGTATTTTCAGCAGAATCGTATGGTAAGCTAAACTTTTGTATCCCAGCGGTCAATACTTGATATCCGCAGCGGAGTAAAAAAGTTGCAACAGTATACCTGATCCATTATAAAGAGCCCACACATGCGCCAGTAGCTCAGCTGGATAGAGCGCCGGACTACGAATCCGTAGGTCGGGGGTTCGAATCCCTCCTGGCGTACCAATGAAATCAAGGGGTTACGGGTTAAGTCCATAACCCCTCTTGAGTTGGGGCTAATTCTAGGCAACCATAGTTATCAACGAGGTGAAATGAGACCATCTTGAGACTCAAAGCCGTCTGGATGGCATTGAGTTCGAGGGAAGGCAGCCGATCAAGGCCCAGAAAGGTGTCCTCATTCGGAACTTGTCAATGAAAATGAGACACCCTGTGTTTAAAATTAGATTGTCCTTGGGTGAGGTGCTTGTGGCTGGTGGTGAGGGCGAAGCCGGACATGCGAGGCAAAGTGATCCTTTTTCTTTGCTGTGTGTAATCCAGGCGCCACGATCAAGCTCTTCGCCAGTAATCATTCACTCCCCCCCACATTTTTTTAAAAAAAAGTGAGAAGAGGCGTAGACAAATGAAATTTAATTTTGTATGCTATCTGTGTAATGGACCATCTAACAAAAGA
>JAJSZR010000162.1 GCA_030262715.1 Deltaproteobacteria bacterium | reverse complement strand
TACAACACCTCTATTCGCCATTGTGTGGATTTCTATGCTGGCACTAGTACTGGCAGCATTATCGCACTATCATTGGCTACTACAAATTTATCTGTCAGTGATATCAATAAACTCTATAACTACCAAAACGCCAAAAAGATATTTTCCGAGAACAAAGGCTGGTTCGAGGTAGATGGTATAAATGCACCCAAATATGAAGCTTCGGGGAAAACCAAGCTCCTGAAAGCCAATATGGGAGATGCCAAAGTCGGGGATGTGCCCAATGACAAGCACGTACTTGTTGTCACCTATGGAATTGAAAAACGCAAGCCAGAAATCATTAAATCGACGAAGTCCATTTATCGAAATCTTCATTCCTACAAGGTCGCAGATGCGTCCAGTGCGGCACCAACTTATTTCCCAACGAAGGAAATGGATATCGGCGGGCCTAACGAAGAGTTCTGGTTGGTAGATGGCGGCGTAACGGCCAACAATCCCACCATGTGTGCGATAGCAGAGGCAAAAAAAGTGTGGAATGATTTGTCCGTTGACCAGATGCGCATTCTATCAATAGGTACTGGTTATCGTACACGTAAGATCAATGGGCCAGAATCCTGTAATTGGGGCGCTTTGCAGTGGTTTACTAAAGGTCATATCCTTGATGTGCTCACCGACGAGCGCGTGGTGGCCTATCAAGCCATTACAATCACCCGGCCGGGGAGCTATATCCGCGTCAATGCTGAAATGAAACCACAGCCTGGCTTGCCTCAGGTACCGGATGACGCTATGGACGATATCAGTAAGAAAAATATCAAGCGTTTGAAAGAAATGGGTGACTTTTGGTTCAAGCAGTATGGTAATGATGTCATAGCGTTGCTGCTGAATAATTATCAAGGTCCATCGCTGGATCGGATAGATGCTAAGGTAGGCAAGCCCATTCGCAGGTGACAATCCGCAAAATTTGGCCTAATCGGGTAGCCGGGGGTTGTTCTCCCCCAGCCCCACAAGGCGAGACACAAAGGCAGGGTAAGGGGTAGTCAGGATTTCTTAAAAACTCTCTGAGGCAAATAGGTTATTTACCCTTTTGTGCCTTCATTCGAGGCCTGAGGTGACGTGATCGATTATATTGAGATGTTCTATAACAGTCATCGTCTCCATTTGTATTTGGGTTACAAGTACCAAGTAATTTTAAAAGAAAATTTACCCTGGCTAAAGTTGCTTAACCGAGTGTCTGCTTTTAGTTGACCACATCATTTTTCTGGTGCCTTATCTCTTGAATACAGGATAAACCGGTTGCAGGGGAAAAATCGGCCGGGTGAAGCCCCAATGGATGTTTAGTGCGAATCCCGGATTCACACTGACCGTCCGTGAAGGACAAAATGGAATAGCCGAGTCTGCGGTGATCTCAATAGCGATAACCTGTCAACAGGCCCCCACATGGGGTGCAGAAGGAGTTTGTCATGTTGACAGGCCGTCTTTAATGGATATTTAATCTGAAATACGTGAGTTAGATGCCATTAGTGATGAGATTTAATAAAAGAACATATGTCAGTCTCAAGGACCTTCTCAAGGACTTAATTTTCCCATTCCGAAAGAGAAAACAACTAAGGGAAGTTAAAAATAAGAGACTGCTATCACCAGCTTTTCGGGAAAGGCTTATGCTGGCTGTAACTGCGGTCGAGGGTTGCCGTTATTGTTCCTATTTTCATTCGAAATTGGCATTGAAAGGTGGTATCCCCCAAGAGGAAATTGGAAAGCTCCTGTCAGGGGACGTTCAGGATTGCCCCGAAGAGGAAGTCATAGCCATTCTCTATGCACAGCACTGGGCTGAATCTAATGCTCGCCCTGACCCCGAAGCAGTCCAGAAGTTACAAGAGATATATGGTTCCGAAAGGGCTGAAGCCATTCATCTAATGCTTCATATGATTCGGCTTGGCAATCTACTGGGTAATACCTGGGACTACTTATTATTCCGTGTATCATTCGGTAAGTGGCGACGATAGACACAAAGTGACGAATCATATGGTGAAGGTATCTGAATGTCTGTAAGCGTCATAGATGAGCACAGACCTACGAGGATTAATAGGTTTAAGGCCGCTCCCCTGTGTGAATGGCATGCGGTCAGGTTGTAAGTTTCTAACGTGCTTTTAGAGTCTCACCAAGCTCAAAAGTACCTCTAAAAAAATGCGATGCGCGCTGTTTCTCACCATCTGCAATTCTTGCACTCTGCCCAGCATACAGCCTTACGACTTTCCAAGGATTTTTCAGAGCGTTTGAGTAAAAAGGGACTCAGATTTTAGTCTAAGTTATTGTTTTTATTCATGGCGGTCCCAAGGGGAATCGAACCCCTGCTTCTGGCGTGAGAGGCCAGCGTCCTAGACCCCTAGACGATGGGACCGTTATAGAGCGGCTCAAGCAAAATAAATGCCTACACCAGTTATGTCAACCCTAAAGGGTAATGGTTCAAGGGTTCAGGGTTAACTTTGAACCTTTGAACCCTGAACCTGTGAACGTCCCATATTTTTCAACACTGGCCTTTCCCTGGAAGTAATCCTGGTGCCAGTTTTCCGGTACTGGCATTTTTTGGTATAAATATGATCGCCGGGCCTCAAGCAAAAGCCGCGGTTTGCCCATAAAATCCGCTCCACAACAGACTTTTCCCCCAGAGGTCTTTCTCAGATTATCCAACCAGACAGCACCCTCTTCGCAACGTAGCAAGTGATGGTCAAGGATAAGTGTATCCACATTCCGCGCCAAACGCAGGCCATTCTCCCAGGCTTGTTTCCGTAACATTGCATTAAGAGAATTGAGATATAGAGGTGGGCCGGAGGCAAATACGATATCAGGCTGCCACTTGAGAATCTTTTCTACTGTTGCATCATCCAGGAGTTGGATATCGGAAGCATGCACAAACACACCGTCTCCCATGTCGATCCGTGTCATCATAACACCACCGAACCTGCTGTTTGGCAAACCATGAGGGACTGCCTCGGAAAACCTCAGAGGACCATCAGAACAACCTTCTGCGACCTTCATATTAGGACCGAGCAGTTCGGCCAATTCAAATGAGCGTAGTTGGATTTTGGGCGACAGATCCTTATCGGATTTGCTCCAGCAGCGCAGGTCCTGAAAATGGGTTGGAAGTTGTTGAAATGAAAGCTGAAAAGGATTCGCATGGAATAGAGGTATGTGGTCGCCATGGAAATGACTGAATACGATATCAGTAGCAGTCTCCAATGCCCTTATTATATCCTGCCGGACCTTTATACCTACCGCCACCTGGCATGGATGGGGAAGCAAGCCGTTGCGCATATATCCCAGGGCAATGCCCGGGTCAATGACTATCCGGCGTTCCCTGATCTTTACCAGACAGCAAAGGCCACGAACCCCCAGGGATTCCGTACCTATTATTTCAATGGTCATAGAGGCAACTCATAAACCCTTTTCAAGACATGACACGTGCCGCTTCATCCACCACAGGAGTATCAGTCCGGGAAGGGCTACCAAGGTGGTGATGAAAAAGAACTGAGGCCATCCCACCCAGTTGACCAAAAATCCTGATGGTGGCCCCACAAAGACCCTCCCCAAAGAGGCAAGGGCTGATAACAGGGCATACTGGGTTGCTGTAAAACGATGGTTACAGAGTGCCATAAGAAAGGCCACAAAGGCTGCTGTACCCATGCCCCCGGATAGATTTTCAAAACCAACTGCGGCAATCATTGCACAGTAGCTCTTGCCGATCCAGGCAAGCACCATGAAGGAAAGATTGGATACTGCCTGCAACACCCCGAAAAACATGAGCGCGCCAAAGAGTCCGATCTTTGCCATGAGTCCTCCCCCTAACAGGGCACCCCCAATAGTGGCGACAAGACCAAACCCCTTGTTTATTGTCCCTACGTCAGTAGGGCTAAAACCAACTCCGCGGATAAGAAAAGCAGTAGTCAAGGTACCGGCAAAGGCATCCCCAAGCTTGTAAAGTACAATAAGTACTAACATGGAAATGGCTGCCGGCCTTGAAAAGAATTCCTTTAAAGGGCCGGAAATCGCTTCAGCCATGCTTCCGGGCGGCGAAAGCGAAAGCCTTGGCTCCGGGCCTGCAAGAGTTCCAAGGATTCCCAATGACATGATACCTGCCATTAGAATATACGTATTTTGCCAGCCTATGCGATCTGATAGTATGAGGGCCAAGGCCCCGGATACCAGCATGGCAATTCTGTAGCCGGTAACTGAAAGCCCGACACCAAAACCCCGCTCCTTCTCCTCCAGCAGATCAGTCCGATAGGCATCAATTACAATATCTTGAGATGCAGAACTAAAGGCCACCATCAGAGCAAGGCAGGCCATAAGGAAAGGGGCATCAGCAGGAGCAATAAAGGCCATAGAAAATATCCCTAACACCAGGGTTCCCTGAGTAAGAAGTATCCAGCCCCTGCGTCTTCCCAGCCACGGAGGACAAAAACGATCCATGACAGGGGACCAGAAAAACTTCAATGTGTACGGAATACCGACAAGGGAAAAAAGGCCGATAGTGCGGATATCCACACCATCCACTGTAAGCCAGGCCTGCAACGTGCCACTCGTAAGGGCCAGGGGAATCCCTGAAGCAAACCCAATGGGCAACATGACAGCCAGCCGTCTGGAGGCAAGGAACGAGACTAAAGATCTGAGACGTGAAATACTCATATATGGACAAAGACGTGGCTTATGATTTTGCAATTTCCTTTTGCAGAGACAGTGATAATGGACTAGACTGATTCATGGTAGCTCCTTTCTGTGTATTTTCTCAACTGCGAAACTTCAGTCAATAATAAATTCAGTTTACTATAGACTATAAAATGATAACTTATACTCTACACGGTCACAAATTGCGCTTTTTTGAAGACGTCATTCCGGCGAAAGCCGGAATCCAATAATTTAGATATGTTCTGGATGCCGGATCAAGTCCGGCATGACGGTTTTG
>JAJSZR010000161.1 GCA_030262715.1 Deltaproteobacteria bacterium | reverse complement strand
AACCAGCTGATTTTCAGCGTGATTTCGCGGCACGTCAACTAAATCAAAATGAAAAATTCCCTATGACCTTGTGCAGATCCCTGTCGATTTGACTCATGCTTCAGTGCTGATAGAGGCTTTAAAAACTACCAGACGTGTAGTTAGATAAAAAAGTATGAAATGAAGCTTTTCATTTCAAAATAAAGGAGGAATGATTAAAATGAAAAAATTTATTGCGTCGGCATCTCTTGCAGTGTTAATATGTTTCAGCTTCATGGGATTGCAGGAAGTAAGGAGCACTCCACCAAGCGAAACGACGGTCACAGCACCGGCAGAAGAGACAGCAAATGCGACTAATGCGACTGCACCGGCAGCAGAAGAGGCTGCTCCTGTTGAGGAAGGTGTCCCTACTTATTAACGAGTTTGGCTTTTATCTCACCTCGGTAATTGGAGAAGAGACTGCTCCTGCCAAGGAAAGAAATGAGGAAGAAGTGTAGAGGTTTGCCAAAAAAAGGAGGAATAATTAAAGTGAAAAAATTAATTGTGTTGGTATGTCTTGCAACGTTGATGTGTTTCGGCTTTGTAGGTTGCAAGGAAAAAAGTAGCACTGCTCCACCAGCCGAAACAACAGCAGTAGCTCCAGCAGAAGAAACAACAGCACCTTCAAAGATAGAAAAGGCTGTACAGTCAGTAGAAAAGGCTGCACCGGCAGCAGAAGAGGCTGCTACTACTGCTGCCGAGAAGGCTGCTGTTACTGCCGAGGAAGCTGTTCCAGAGGCGAAATAGCTGAACGATATAAAAAAGAGGATTGGAGAAAGCTAAAGGGACGCTATTTACGGTTCGCCGGATAGCGTCTACTTGGTCATTTATCTCAGGATCTGTGCCCATATAGCAAGACTGCGTCAACATAAGCACCTGAAATAAACTCGTGAATTTTTTCTCCCGTCCTCTCACACCAAAAAGTAGTTTTGATCAATTTGAGGCAACAGCTCTCTATTGCCCCAAGTGCAAAAAGGCTGTTCCGGTTAAAAAACATCTCCTCCTTATCTTGCCCGAGGGAGACAAATATGAGTATGTCTGCGCTTATTGTGGCACTTCGCTCGGCGATAAAATGGACAAGACGTCCGGTCAGAATGTCATTCTGGTCTAATAGACTTTTCCCAGTCCATGAATTATTTGCTATCGTTCTTTTTCAGTCTTCCGGCACCGGTACTCAGTCAACGGCCAGGGCCTGCTGTGTCTCTATATCCTCAGTACTTTTGGCAATCAGGCCAGGGCCCGTATGACCTCGCTCATAAAAGCAGGGATGTCCGAGGGTTGGCGAGAGGTTATGATATTACCATCTACCACGACCTCTGAGTCCTCGTAGAGCACACCCGAGACCTCCAGTTCCTTTGCCACACCTTCATAACATGTGGCCCGCCGCCCAACCAAGACACCAGTCGACACCAGAATCTGTGGGCCGTGACAAATGGCGGCCACAGGCCGGCCCTTGTCCACAAACTCGCGCACAATGTCCAGGACTCTCGGAATTGTGCGAAGCGTCTGAGATGCCGCCTTCCCACCAGGCAGAAGAAGCAATCTAAAGCCGTCAGGTTGCACGTCGTCCAGAGCCAGGTTGGCAGTCACTGTATAACCCCGCTTTCCCTTTATTTGGCCCCATTCCGGCGCGGCTATGTCCACCTGATAGCCTGCCTCTTTAAGCCGGTACATAGGACACAGGAGCTCGCTGTCCTCAAATCCATCTGCACTCAAGATAAGTACCCTCATTTTGACACCTCCTGTTCAGTTTAAGACAAGGCGGTTATCTGCTGCTGTAAGGAACAAGTAACTGGCAATTCTAACAGACGAACATCATCCGAATCAATCTCTCGACCTACAGCACGCTTAGAGTAGATCAAATCTTTCAGCGAGACAATATAAAATTGTTGTCTCTGATACTCCATAGTCTCCCTCTGTCTCCAAGCGTCATTCAAGTATATAGTCGAAAGGATCAACACCCTTTGAACTGAACCGCCTTCGCAATTAAGTTTCTATTTGGAATTTTATCTGCGTTTTATGGTTTCTGATATAGAATAATATGGAAGTCGTGAGATTTGGGCAAGGAATAACCATATTTTCGTTCATTTCTTTCTGGTGATCAGTGTATGATGTCCATTTGTGTATTGTTGCCTGAAGAGGTCTTGCGGGCCAGAGTATTTGACAGGGTCACAAAGTTTTCAATACTCAAGACCTCTGCCCTGTACCCCGGATCTATCCTGCAAACCTCCAGTGCATGAAGTATTTCGTCTTGCGAAAAAGAGGGTAATCCCTTAAGGGCGTTTATCAATTTCTTTCGTCTCTTCTGAAATGCCTGCCTGACAATATTCTTAAAACACGCGAAATCAGTTGCGATTATAACAGGCTCTTTGAATTCCATTTGTATCAAAGTCGACGTGACCTTAGGGCGAGGGCGAAAAAGGCCTGGCGGCATATCCATTAATCTCGTGATATCGGCGCAATATCCGGTAATCACAGATAATATGCCGTAAGCCTTGCTTCCCGGACCAGAGACAAGGCGCTCGGCCACTTCCTTCTGAAGCATCAAGATGGCCCGGTTTATATGATTACGTTCTTCGATCAACTTAAATATTATTTGGCTTGAAATATTATAGGGCAGGTTGCCTATTATCTTGAGAGGGCCATCCAACTCTTCTGCAAGCCCCTGAAAGGAGACCCTGAGTATGTCCGAATGACGCAATTCCACATTCCCGGGTAGAGGTCGCTTTTCGCGCACCCATTTGATCAGTCTCTCATCTATTTCAAGACCAATAACTCTGGAGGCCTTTTTTGAAAGCTCCCTGGTCATGGTCCCGAGCCCTGTACCCAGTTCTACCACTCGATCTCCGGGCTGTATGCCGGATAGTTTTACTATGGTCTCAATAGTGCCCTGATGGACAAGGAAGTTTTGGCCAAGGGAGCGTTTCGGCAGTGGAAAGCCTGGTTCATAGATACTAGTTGTGAGATATCTCTTTACTGGATTCGGGATCATTAACTTTGGTCTTAAGAGGGCGATTCATCCGTTTATTCTGATAACGGATGTATAGGCGAAGGGCTGAGAAATAGGCTGTTATTGCAAAGGGAAAAGAAAAGACTATGCCCCCAAGCAATACTGATACCATTAACCTGAAGCTGTCTACATATATCAATTTTACTGCTTCGAATATATTTACATCATGGGCTATACCCATGAGATACTTTACCTGCTCCCAGGAAAATGAACTGCCGGTAAGTATGGTGCCCACTTTCCAGGATATATAATACTGCAAGGGAATGGTAAGGGGATTGCTTACCAGGATGCTGACGATAAGGCCGGCCACAAGATGACCCCTTCCGACAGCGCAAAAAAAGATTATGAGGACGGTATGAAAGGGGATTGTGGGCGTGAGTCCAATAAAAGTCCCTATGGCGATACCTCGCGCGAGAATGAATGGATCCCCTCTCAGCCTCACTAAACGAAGCCACTGATATCTTACGGTCCTCCCAGGACTGATCCCTTTGTCTCTTTTTGCAGAGTGAAGAATATTTTTTCTTTTTTTAACAGGGACAAGTTCTTCCATATGTGTTTACCCGGGCTGAGACATCCTGCTCACGATCGGAAGCCTTGAGTAGACATCTGCATCTTCCTTGATCACAATCCCGGCCTTTATCTGATGATAACCTGTCAGAGCAACCATTGCTGCATTGTCAGTACACAGTTCAGGGTATGGGAAATAGACCTTGTAGCCAAGTTTTTGTGTCTCTTTAGCCATTCTAACTCTAAGTCTGGAGTTGGTTGCAACTCCTCCTGTCACTGCTATCCTGCTTATATCATAGTTTTTTGCAGCAGATAAAGTTTTTTCCACAAGTACATCAACAACTGCCTCTTGAAATGAGGCACAGATATCATGAACAGGTAATGGGCCCTGTCCGGACAATTTCTTGACTGAGGTTAAAACAGAGGTCTTAAGACCACTGAAGCTGAAGTCAAAAGGTGTTTTGGGGAGTTTTGCCCTTGGATAGGAAAAGGCGCTGGGATCTCCTTTTTCAGCAAATTTGCTGACTATAGGGCCTCCAGGATACTCAAGTCCAAGCATCTTTGCCACTTTGTCAAAGGCCTCTCCTGCGGCGTCATCTCTGGTCTGGCCCAAGAGGTCTGCTGAAAGAAAATTATTAACCACATAGAGGTTTGTATGGCCACCTGACACCACAAGGCCCACAAAGGGAAAAGAGGGAGTCTGTTCGCACAGGAATACAGAAGAGAGATGTGCATGAAGGTGATTTACGCCTGTCAGGGGAATACCACGGGCCATTGCCATGGCCTTGGCAAAAGACAGCCCAACAACAAGCGAGCCCACAAGTCCGGGGCCTTGGGTAACTGCTATGGCATCTATTGCGGACCTATCCGTATTTGCATCCAGGAGTGCTTTTTCCACAACCCAGACTATATCTTCAAGATGGTGTCTTGAGGCCAATTCAGGAACGATTCCCCAGTATTCCTTGTGGATGTGAACCTGAGAGGCTACTACATTGCTCATCAACTGTTTGCCATCCCTTAGGACCGCTGCTGCAGTTTCGTCACAGGATGTCTCTATGGCAAGGAGATTTTTAGGATTTAATTTGGCTTTAGTAGTTATCAATAATCTAAACGTTCATAATGGGACATTTCGTCGCCCCCGGATATAAAAATTTGCCAACAATCAAGATCAAAACCCAATCTTTTGAAACCTTAGAGAAGTTTCAAGATTTTGAGCCGCTTGCAAAACTCAAGATTTTGTTCGAGGGCAAGGCACGAGGAAGTGAAAAAGCGCAGTGTACTGAGAGTACATGAGCATTTTTCACCGACGAGCAACGCAGCCATCGGACAAAAGGTGAGTTTTGCGAGCGGCTCAATTGAACTTGACAGTAATACAAGCACTATGGTATCGCTCTTCCGTCTATGGCCCCCGTAGCTCAGGGGATAGAGCACAGGATTCCTAATCCTGGTGTCGCATGTTCGAATCATGCCGGGGGCACCA
>JAJSZR010000160.1 GCA_030262715.1 Deltaproteobacteria bacterium | reverse complement strand
TGGCAAGGCGATAGTTCGCGGTCAATCTATTTTTATAGGTCTTTTCATCAGGTGGTTGTACCATATGCCTTTCTTGTTACCTTCTTTATTACCTCTTTTTAAGGGTATTACCCTTTTTTTCGCCAGACAGCCCCGGGACCCCGGCCCAGACATTCTACGAATCCTGCCTTTTGTAAATTCCTTAACACTTTTCGTACCATATCCCGGCTAACCCCCATGCATGCGCGTTCAAGCTCATAGAGGGTGAATGTTCCGGAAAATGCCTTAACCGCTGCCTCGACCTGCTCTGTTTTGGCTCCGCGGGGGCTTTTCAGTTGATCGACACGATCTTCAAATTCACGATAAGCGTTTTTGAGAATGGAGAGAATGTAATTGATATAAGGCCATGGGTCATGCCTGCCTTCATGCCAGCCCTGCGAGCTTTGCTCAAGTGTTTCGTAATAACGTTCTTTGTTTTGTTCAATCAGCCGTTCCAGGCTGATATAGCGGCTGACTTCAATTTCCGAGTGGTAACAGGTCAGCAACAAAAGGAGCCGGGAGATACGACCATTGCCATCGCGGAAGGGATGGATGCATAGGAAATCGAGATTCAAGGCAGCCAGTAGGATAAAAGGGTGAGCCCATCGTTCCCGAAGCCCTCGTGACCAGAGCTCAATCATTTCGCTCATAGCTTGAGGCGTTTGATCTGCGGGAACAGTTTCAAAACGCACCCGCTGGCGACCATCAGGGTATTTCTGGATGATATCAATGTTCTTTTCCTTATATTTGCCTGCATCCCATATTTGCCCGCGCGAGAGTTTATGAAATTTCAGTATAGTTTCCTCTGAAACGGAAATTTCCCCGGCCTTTTCATGGATTAGGCGCAAAGCGTCACGGTAGCCTCGAACCTCCTCTTCATCCCGATCCTTCAAAAGTGGTTTTCCCAAAATAAGGGTATCGATCCGGGACTGGTCAACATTTATACCTTCAATGCGGTTCGAAGAAATAGCACTCTCAATTAAGGCATGCTCACGAAGAATCTTGAGTTTTTGAGGGGATTGATGAGTGAATAATTCCTGCTTGCCCTGCGCTTTACTCAAATCGGCCAGATACCAACTGGTGATAGTGGGGATTGTGGATGGCTCCGCAGAAAATTGTCGCAATGTCATCATAATGGTTTCTTCCCGTAAGACGATTTCCACATGGTCTTTTCATCAGGTGCTTGTGACATATGTTTGCTTCTTGTTATACGAATTGAGTAAGAACGATTCCATCCTGCATTGGCAGATTATTTGACATTTTCTACTTCTTTATTTCTGGTGAATTTGTGTCTTGACAATGGAGTCCACTTTATTCAGCCTCTTGATCGCTTTCTGTCTTTTTGATTTCTTCGCCATTTTACTTAACTAAATCAGGCTTTTTTCTTTCAGGATTGTTTCGTAATCCTTCAATGACAGCGGACAGTCTATAAGATTCTTGAAGTCCTTTTGTGTAAGCTTTAATTGACTTCTGATTTTATCTGACACTCTTCCGGGAATGCTTCCTCTGCCATGTGAGTAATGAACCCTCAATATCTTCCTTCCTTCAAAAATAAACCATCCATACCGATGTTTGGTTGATCTCACATCCAGTTTGAGTTTTTCAAAAACCTTCCCAATCTCACTCTTTTTTATCTGCATTCAATGATATCCTTTAGACAATGAAACCATTTATTCGGCAGAGGGCCAAGGTTTTCCTGATCTTCATTTAAGTCCTCATAGATCTGTATTATTTCATCACAAAGCAGGTCTATGGCTTCAGAAGCGGTATCCGCATAAGAGAAGGCCTCTATGTCGTCAAAACTCGCTATCACCTTTTCGTCTTCAAATTCCAGGGTGATGTGTACGGGAGCTTTCAGGTGATATTTCGGATGTTTTAAGGAATTAAGAGGTATAATTCTGTATCGCGTGTCAACTGCATGAATTATCTTTTTGCTCAGATCCTTATACTGATTCGGTGTCAAGATGCTTTCTTGCATATGATCCTCCTTTCAAAAAACCAACGAGCAGGGAACAATTTTTTCAAGTATATTTTATCGGCACCATCATGTTAATCTTTTATTAATTCTTTATAATTTATTAAGGCTGCTTTGAATTAATAGGAATACACGTTATTTCAAGATGTTACAATGATTGCTCGGGGGATTCTTTAGCCTGGTGGGCACTTTTATTTAATTTTCTTCCGATCCTGTTCAATCGTCTCTACGTTTTTCAGCCAACATCCACACGGGGTATCTGCGTGATCCGATATTCTTTATGAGTTTCAGCTTTTTCTTGCCGCCTTTCTTTGACACGGCTCTTATCCGGGTCTTTTTCTTTAGCTCGCTCTGTTTCTCACGTTCGGCCTGGATGCGTTCCAACAGAACTGAAGCAGGCTCATCCTTATACCCGCCCTCTTCTTCATCAGGCCCGTGGCCCTTTATCTACATAATGTACATTGTATCCACCCTGTCCTGTTGTTTTAGAAATTCGATTTGTTCATCTATTGTCGAAAACCCGGAAAGATCCAATTCCTCAAACTCATCAGGACCGGTATTCGTTTTTATCCTAACATTTCTAACGATATCTTCTAATTGTTCTTTTGAAATTTCAGGAACCCTGGTGACAGAGCTTTTCTGCGGGACACCGCTTACGATCTTGAAATTATAGCTTACCATCTCTAACATCCCATCGGTCTTTTCTTTTGTTAATATTCGATATTCAAAATGATAATGACGCCCTGCGATGGGACGAAAATAATAGAATTTATACAATCGTTCACCCTTGCCTATTTTTATTAAATAGTGATCATGCTGAAGGTGTGATTGTTTAGCGTTCACGGTTTTGAAGCCCTCCCTTTTTTTGAAGGCTAATGGCTGCAAACTCAGCAATTGAATACTCTGTTTTTTCCGTTTTGATGATAGAAAACAACTCAGACGTCACAGCATTTATGTTTTCAAACTCTGCCTCGCAGTATTCCTTAAGTTGATGTTTTTTCATAAATAAGTTTGCCTTCTCTTAAAATGATATTTTTGAACTTTGTCATTTTTCCAGAGAGGTCTATTAAATCGACATTCTTTGACAATGCCCTGAATAACTCTCCATAAAACTTAAAGAATTTTCCGGCTGGCACATCCCTTACGGCAAAATCATAATCATTTGTCTCTTCTGGCCCTTTGTAAAGAGCGGAACCAATTAGATATAGCTCACCAACTCCATAATTCTTCGCAATCTTTACGGCCTTATCAAGCTCGCTCTTTGGAATCATGTATCTCCTCTTGGTCAAATCTAATCCGCCGCTTATCCGCTTTTTTCTAATCATGTAATTCTATGATTTTTTTGAAATACACCTTAAATTAGTCGCCTTCGGAGGGACTCTTTTTGACAAGATTTACAGGATCTTAATTTAAGCTTCATGCCCCTACCGCTACTTTCCATACGTTCTCTCTCGCTAGTTCAGCCGCGTACGCGAGGGCTGCATGGATATCATCCAAAGTCAATTGTGGATAATGATCCAATAGTTGTTCGGGAGTGAGGCCTTCTGCAAGGCCGTCAAGAATTATAGCGATATAAATTCGAGTGCCCCGGATGCAAGGTTTTCCTCCACAGACCTTGGGGTCAACGCTGACCCGGCTTAGCAGGTTGTCATAAGTCATTGCGTTGCTCCTTTCGTTTGCCACCTTTGCTTGAGGTGGGCGCATTTTGCGGCTAGTGGACTGTTATTCTATAATTTCGCTGGACAGCATTTCCTCAGACATCATACGTCTGTAATCTGCAATCACGTATCTTCTGCTGTTCAATTATCCACGCCACATTTACAATTCCTCAATCCTTAAATTCCTCAATTCCTGAAATTCTCCCATCGTTTTTCAACTCTCTTCACCGTCCCAAATTCCCGCGAAACAGGCTCAATGCGACAATCTGCGTGCTACCTCTCTTTTCAACTGTTCATTGCTCCAATGAGGATATGTTGTGCTTAAATGGGAAAAAAGCATCTTTTGAGCTGATAACCACATTTCAAACCCAATATGTATCCGCTCAGCCGGTGTCTTACTTCGTAATATCTCGGCCATAACGTCATCGATAACTTCAATCTGTCCTTTGTCCAACCGCATGCCATTCCCTAATAAACTTGCGCTTATATACCCTTTTTTCTAAGCATGTGATTCCCGATGACCACGCCGTGCCGGGCGTCATGGGCCATTTGATTTCGCGGTCCAGAAGGCCCGGTCTGAATCCGGGCCTAATTCGGTCTTTTGCGGGACTGTCTCAAGCGGCTCACAAATCCAAATCCGCCCCGTTTTCATTGAGCCAGCGAACGTGTTCTTCGTAGTCGGGGATGACACGAGCCACCAGGTGCCAGAATCTGTCCGTATGACCACGCTCAATCATGTGAACCATCTCATGGACCAGTATGTAATCAAATACCCAGACAGGCGCCATGACCGAACGCCAATTGAAATTGACAACACCGTTACGACCACAGGATGCCCAGCGATGCCCCAGGTCTGAGATTCTGATATCTCTTACCGTCACCCCGATCCTTTTGTCATACCGTAGTACGCGTTCTTTGAGCTGTTTTTTGATCTGCTTTTTATACCAGGATACAAAATGATTCCGCGCATTGGCCTTTTCGCTTTGTGCAAGCTTTCATAATTTTTCCGTTTAAATGTGACATAAAATGGTCAGCCCCCCAAACAAACCACCAGGGCTCCGAATTTCGACTCTGTCTTTGAAATTTGCAATATTTCACGGACATCCCCAATATTACGCTGTATCTACTTGAAACTCCAAATAATTCTCAGTGGCCCCTCCGTTTACGCCCGCCGGTTTATGCGCGTTTAGTGCGTGTTTCTCAAATAGTCTTTACCTTTGTTTTCTCATTGAACTCCAGAGTATTTCCCAATGTCCCCCTCTTCTTCCCCCTATTCGTCTTAGGACACGTTTGTTTTTTAACTTATCAACATATTCTTTTACGGTATTTCGGCTGATAGATAAATTCGTTGCGATATTTTCAAAGGTGATATGATTATCTATCTG
>JAJSZR010000159.1:1533-5039 GCA_030262715.1 Deltaproteobacteria bacterium | reverse complement strand
TCACTGACCACCTTCCATTTTGTTTTGCCACCTTCTTGATGCAATTTCTGAACTCAGATGTCAAATATAACTATGCGGGCAAACAGTCAATTCCCGCAACCGGACTTTCACCGGTAAGACATGCGGCCCTATGGGCTGCAAGCAGAGAACACAGAGAAAAACAGGCCCGCTGATTTTGGATCACCGCACCAGTAAATATTGATAAACCTTGAGTTTGATGAATTCAACAAGGAGATCTCTCAACAATACATGACCACCTGATTCCTGGACATACATTGTAACATGTTGATTCTATAAATATTTATCGAAACTGATTTCAGCCCTGTAGAGATGTTCGGGTGAAGAGATCAGTAACAGGCTTTTATAGCCCCGTTTTTTTATTAAGGAAGAAATACCTTTTGCTTCTGTAAAAGTCCCGAAGAATCTTTTTTTAACTTCTATTGGCTCAATACAGTCATCTGGGACACCTAATTCTTTTAATTTCAAAATAGACCATTCATTGTCTGTCAAATTTCTACCCAAAAAAACACTGCATTCCGTTATCCCAGGCCTACTGAGAATCCATATTCCTTTACATATTCCTTTATGGTATAGCTCGGAAGCTGTTTTGTACCTGAACTCAAGGTTTGTTTGAGAGCCTCCTAATACATACATTGCATCGACCTTTGTCTTGGCAGGGAGAGGATTAATGTAGATTATTCATCCAGTATCAGATGCTTTAGATTAGCTCTAAAGGCATCTGAGCGCTCACTGGTCAACCATATGGCAGAAAAAAGAAAGACAAAGAGAATACCGAATGAGATGATAAATAGGGATTTTGTTGTTGAAGACACGATATTTCATTTGGACACGGATTTACACAGATTACACAGATTAAAAAATATTCACCGCCCACTCGCTATGCTCGTTAGAGACACAGAGTACGCAGAGAGAAACAAGAATAAGGGTTAGAGGATTAACGCGCTACGCTCAGGATTAGAGGATTAGGCACAGACAAAGTGGGGCATAGCCCGAAGCTATTTTAGAAGTTCTTCCAATTCTGATACATCGTGAGCGGCCTTAATGGCCTCCTTTATCATCTCTAACCGATTCAGGTCCGCCATTGCCCGGATTTCCGGCAACAATTTTAGTCCAATGGCTCCAAACTTTATGGAAAGCCCCATCTCTATGGCCTCAATCAATCCGTCACGACGCCCTTGCTGGATGCCCTGCTGGATGCCCTGCTGGATGCCCTGCTGGATGCCCTTCTTGATCCCTATCCTTTCCACACTGGTAACATAAGGCATGTTTTTCTCCTCCTCGTATTGACGCACTTCCTGCCAAAAGAGATCATCCAGATCTTCAGGCAGGCTCATGATCCAGTCAATAAATTTGAACAGGTTGATTACATCTTCCTTTCGATATCCGCATTTGTAAAGATGTTTGATCAAATAGATCTTCCATCTCTTGCGCTCAAGTTCATCCGAACGGGTCCCCCTGGTCTTTAAATGAGCCATTACAGCTATGGCAAAAGGATTATGACTTTCTTCCAATTCCTTCCAACGTTCAGAATAATCAAGCAATTTTACCACAGGAAATTTTATTCCAATCTCACAACCCCACAACTCATAGCCAAAACTTTGTGGTTTCCATCCAGGCTTCTGATCTGCAAGCACTGCAAGACTTGCCACAGGACGATTATAGCGATCAAAGATACGATAATTGTAAACATACATCCGCTTGGCGAAAGCAGCTTCCTCCTGTCCCTGTACCTCTATGTGAACAAGTACCCAGGCCTCGTCTCCATCCCTGCGCCATACCTGTGCCAGCTTGTCAGCAAACCTTCGGCCCAGTTCAGCATCCTGCACCACTTGCTGCAATTCCTTGTCCAAAAATGTATAGCCCCTATCCCAGTCTACTTCCTCAGCAATGTCCGGGAAAAAGAAGGCCATAAAATCATTGAAATACACCTCCATGATCTCTTTCCAGGGACTGTCATAATCGTCTGATTGTATACTCATAATTGGAACCTTCAGTATTTAAACATAATCATGGAACTTCAACATGGGAAACACGGAGGGCGCAGAGAAGATATAAAAATTAGACACAGACGTCAAAAATATATTCACCGCCCACTCGCTGTGCTCGTTAGAGACGCAGAGTACGCAGAGAAAAACAATAATAAGGATTAGAGGATTAGCGCTGCGCTCGGGATACCGTTGCGCTCGGGATTAAAATAAGTCATGGGGAACGGGTAGACGACTCATCCGCAATCTTCCCAGGTATAACAACAACGAATGTGCCAAACAATTCATATTCATGTTTTCCAAAGAACTTAATCAGGGTCTCGCAAATCATCTTTCTTCCACTGTCAACAATATACGTTGTTCACTAACTGCAAGATCTAGGACGAATTCATCTGAAGTGCCCAGGCTCAAATTTACTTGATGGAGTATATAGGTTATAGATGTTCAAAGAAATCATCTAATGCCATTTTCAGGTCATTTCGTATTATCTTAAGCAACAAACCCTTTGGAATATCTTGATGCCCATGGTCTGGTATTGTTGTTAGACGGCCATCCGGATGCCTATAGCGAATATGAGAGCCACGTTGACGTACTTTCTCAAACCCCAATTTTTCAACTGACGAAATCAGTTGCCTAAATGAGACTGTTGGAAGGTCGCTCATGGAATCGCCACCTCAATGTCCCTTATACCAATGAACGTTGAAACATCCGTAAAAAAAGACTCGTCCTCAAGACATGCCTCGATAGCTTCTTTAATATTCTCCATGGCTTCCTGGATAGTTTTACCATAGCTGCGACAGCCCTTAAACTGTGGACATTCCACCAGGAAAACTCCGTCACTATCTTGTTCAATGATGACTGGGAAATGACTATGCATTCGTTACCTCTCCTGATATCTTAACATCATAAGCCTGAAGTAAATTTTTTTTCAATGTAAATAGGTGCCTTATTTTTACTACAACCATTTTTCAAAAAATCAACACAATACCTGTCGCAGGTTTCCTCAACCGATAAACCAATTCTCCAAAATCTTTATCCTCAGTAAGCAAAACACGTCTTTCAACATATAAGTGATTTTTGCATAAGCGTATTTTGTTTTCTGCTCTCTCAGCAGAAAAGAAAATATATTTTTTCTCTGCGAACTTCGCGGCTTGAGCGAAGCGGGCGGTGAAAAAATACTCCCACTTTCCCGCATAGCAAAGCTAGTACCATCAGCATAGCTGAAGGTTTAAGGGATTAAACAAGTTAGCGCTTTGTTTCAATATATTCAGCCCTTACCTTCCGGGCTATTTCTTTCGCCAGGTTTTCCGTGATCCCTGTGTGCGTGGGGAGGGTAATGAGGTTTCGTGCGATCTGTTCTGCACCAGGGGTGGAAACCTGCTGGTTCCCAAGATATGGCTTAATTGTTTTCTCATCTGCAATAGCCTTTGGATACATGCGCCTGACACCAAGTCTTTTGAGTTCTTTCGGTATTGAACCGGGATCTGCCATCAAGGGAAA
>JAJSZR010000159.1:0-1433 GCA_030262715.1 Deltaproteobacteria bacterium | reverse complement strand
TGCGGATCTATGTCGTAGACCCTTATCTTAAGGCCTGCCTTCGCCGCAGAAGCTGCGACTGAATAGCACGTATAGCCCGGAATAAGAACTTCGTCACGTCTTTCTTCATCTTTCCTCTTTAGAGTCTCAAGAAGCAGATAAAGAACTGCCCTTCCGCTGTTTCCAAGAATGCAGTATTTGACCTGAAGGTAATCGTATAAGTATTTTTTAAAGTCGCTTGAAGAGGATAATAAGGAATCAAATATTGCCGGCCATGGAATCTTTACCTCAGCAGGAGGATACCAGGCCAATTTTTGGACCTGTACGGTCAAGAAACTATTCAAAATTAATCACGAAAAATAGAAATAAACTTGACGCCCTTCGGGTGGACTTGGAAAATTTTGGACACAGATTTTCGCAGATCTACACAGATAAATATTGTTCTAAAAATCCGTGTTCATCTGTGTTCATCCGTGTCCCAAAAAGGTCCCCAAAAGGTCCTGTGCGGTTAAGAAACTAGTCAAAATTAATCACGAAAACACGAAAAAAGACATAGAAATGAACTTAGCCGCCTTCGGGCGGACTTGGAAAATTTTGGACACAGATTTTCGCAGATCTACACAGATAAATATTGTTCTAAAAATCCGTGTTCATCTGTGTTCATCTGTGTCCCAAAAAGGTCCTATACTATCACAAAGATATGTATTTTCGAACTCGAGGACCAACAAGATCAGCTATGTATGAGGGGAGGTATTGCCAGACACGAGCTGCGGTTCCCCGACCTTTGGATCCTGAATCGCTGCAACCTATTTTTTCCCCATCAAGCCCCAGCTTATACCAGTACAGTTGCTCCGGCCTGGCTCCCCATTGCTTTTTGAACCGGTAAGTCCCCTCCCCTGGTGTAGAACGTCCTAAGTCGAATTCAGAATAACCATTGTCTGTTGCCCAAGACAAAAATTGCCAATAAAGCAACATATTAGGGGCTGAACGATTATACTTCCTCAGAGACGAGGCCCATGGAATGCATACTCTTTGGCCATTGAACAAAATAATCCCCGCAGCCACAGGCTCTTCATTTTTAAGATAAACTATGCCTACTTTTGCCTTTTCATTATATGCGGACAATACAGCTTTGAACCATTTAAAAGCATGTACCGGAGATCCTAGGCCATGCATATTTATGGTGAATACACGATAGAAATCTTCAAGGAGTTCAGGGCCTCCTATTTGACCCCTAAGACTTTCTTTTTCCGGACGGCGTATTTGGGACTTCAGTTTGGCCTTAAATCCATTCCACAAGGCATCCGAAGAGGCAGGCAAAGATAAAATCATGCTGACTTTGTGGGAAAGGACCTGACCGGAAACACTTCCTTCGGTCAATAAGTTACTGTGCTCCTGTGAACAGCGAATCTCCATCCTGGATATACCTGGCTCACCGGCAAGCCTTTGGCCCT
>JAJSZR010000158.1 GCA_030262715.1 Deltaproteobacteria bacterium | reverse complement strand
CACCCTATCCTCACAGTCATTTTTGAATCCTTCACTCTCACCAGCCAACCACAAGTACCTCACCCGAAGATAATCTAATTTTTTTCTCTCTACTCGACATCACTTTTTAAATTTGACAATCCATCCCATCAAGGCATATACAAAGGATTAGCGAATAACAAGAATCGGTATGGAGGGATTTGGAAAGCCCGTTCGTTCTGTACATCTCAATCAGTTTGACTGCTGATCAATCTCATAATATCCATTCTTGGGTACTTTTGTTGGCTTGTTTTCTGAATCGCTCAAGAAGCGATTTTCTATCAACTGTGCCGGGGGGTAAAGATAAGCCGTAATTAAATACGGCTCATTTTGTTGTTTTCTGAAAATTCAGGTAGTTAAAATGACCTGCTGTATTTTTCTACATAAAATGGGTCGCTTATTATATGTTCGACATCTCAATTGAAATGGATGCGCAACATGCAACATTGTAAAAAATCTGTTTATATGCATGAGAAGACAGACATACTATCATTAGTACGTTTGGCGGCTGCAAAGAAAAGGCTCTTTTTGCCACATGCCTTACGACAGATGTTGAGACCGGACCGGATGATATCGACAGCAGAGGTTCGTTCGGTGATTGAACAGGGTGAAGTGATCGAGGACTATCCCGAAGATCCCAGAGGACATAGTTGTTTGATGCTCGGCAAAGGCGGAATTGGTCGAGCAATACATGTTGTATGCTCGCCCAAGGATGATTATCTGGCAATAATCACAGCATATTTGCCAGACAAGAAAGAATGGTCGTCAGACTTCAAGGTGAGGTTAAAGAAATGAAATGTATTCATTGCCAGGGAGAAATGAAAAAGGGGACAACCCCATTTCATATTGACCGCAAAGGATGCCATCTGATGCTTGACAGCGTTCCCGCATGGGTATGTGAACAATGTGGGGAGGTTTATTTCGAAGAAAAAGAAGTCGATGCCATCCAGGATTTGATTAAGTCTTTGGAGCAAAAGGCTCAGGCTCTTGAACTTTGTGCACAATCAATGTCGAACGAATCGCTTCAGCAGACCGCTAACCGCATCCGTTAAATTTGGAATACTCTGCTCCGCATATCGCTGAGTGCTGTTCTGTAGTTCAGAGCCCCGCCTGGTTAGCGGCGGCTGATCATGGCGTTGAAAGCTGGATAGAGGAAGGGCACAATTGCAGGATTAAAGGGTAATCAGGATTTTTTTAAAAAAACTCTCCGGGGCAAATAGATTATTCAACCTTTTGTGCCTTCACCCGTATCCTCACAGTTGTTCTTCCAGCCTTCGCCCTCACCATCAACCACAAGCACCTCACCCGAGGACAATTTAAGTTTTCCTCTCTACTCGACATCAACTTTTAAATTTGACAATCCGCTCCCGCAAAGTCTATACAAAAGACTATCGAATAACAAAAATCAGTGTGGAGGTTTGGGGTAGCAATGCGCGAATATATTATTCATCCCTTTGTAGTAGGGGCAAATCAGCTGGATCAAGGTAATATGACATACCTGCAAGGTTATGGACAAAGTATTTTTATCCCTATTATGGTTTTTTATATTGAAGGAGGAGATAAAAATATATTAATAGATACCGGATTAGAAGCCTTTGTTCTCCCATCAGAAGCAACTAAAGAATTAAGTGAAAAATATGGGGTTGAAATATTAGAATTTGAACAGGCATTGGCAAAAGTAGGGCTTAAGCCCCAAGATATAGATATTGTAATTCATACCCATCTTCATAATGACCATTGTGAAAATGACAGAAAGTGCAAAAATGCCAAAATCTATATACAAAAGGCAGAGCACGAGGCAATTAAAAACCCTCATCCCATGGAGCGCCGTTTCTTTCCAGAGCTCTTGGAAGGCTGTAATGTAGTTATTATTGAAGGGGACCAGGAAATTGTAGATGGTATTAGGGTATTATTTACCCCTGGTCATACACCAGGAACTCAATCTGTTCTCATAAATACTGCTAAGGGAAAGGCCATCATTGTAGGCTGGTGTTGTAATGAGAAAAATTTTCCTAAAACCGCACCTTCTATCCCGCCAGGTGTCCATATTAGCAATACTGGAATTATGGAGTCTTACGAAATTACAAGAAAGACAAAGGAAATGGCGGATATATTGCTCCCACTCCACGGCTGGTCTGTGGCCCAGATGAAGACTATCTACTAAAATTAATAGGCCGGAGCATTAGTTTGCTGAGCAGTTTATTTACTTCATCTTCCTGGTCGGTAATGGACTGGACAAGCTTAAACTGTGTTCTGCACCTGTCAAGATTATGATTTTCACGGTGAATCTTGAAATACTTATCGCCTGCCAGATAGTCGGTAAGGAACCTCGTGCCGATTATCAGTGTAATCAGTTTGCCCCCCAGCAGAAGATTTCGCCGTTCAGCCTTATTTAGAAACTCACCGGCCGTCAAAAGAAAGCCCTTGAGAATTGCGTCGAATCGTGGAAGCTCGAAATTAACCTTCGACAGGTCTTGTTCGTCTTCATCGGCCGGACTCGTCGTCGTCCGCACAATATCACCGAAATCATATAGCGACAGCCCCGGCATGACGGTATCAAGGTCGATCACACACATCCCCTCCCCCGTCTCATCATCGAGCATCACGTTATTGATCTTCGTATCGTTGTGTGTAATTCGAACAGGTATCTCACCTTTTTCGACAAGGTCCGGAAGTACATCGAATATCCAGGCATGATCGGTCAGCCAGTCGATCTCAGGCTTTGTGTCCTTTGCCCTGTTGCAAGCATCGGCTTCGAGAGCATCCAAAAACGCCTTATACCTTTTCTGGCCGTTGTGAAAATCAGGAATCGTATCGTAAAGCCTTTCACCCGGCAGGTCCACAAGCTGGCTCTGAAAATATCCGAACATCTTCGCCGCCTCATAGGCCTGCTCTACCGACTCGAGAACATCATATGTCCTGGCCTTTTCAATAAATAAATAAACTCTCCAGAAACCGTCTTCATTTTCGTAATAATTATTACCTTCATAAGTTTTCAAAACGGTAAGGACCCGCCTAGATACCTCGCTTTGCTCAGCCTCGATAAGTTTACCGCGAACATGTTTGGTTACACGCACTACATTGTCCATCAGTTCAGCCGGCTTTGTAAAAATATTTTGATTTATCCGTTGAAGTATGTACCGGACAATGTTTCCGCCCTGATAATATGAAACCATATACGTATCGTTGATGTGCCCGCTGCCGTGAGGTTCGGAACTGACAAACTCACCGTATATCTGAAAGTGACTGACAACCGATTTGACATCTTCGACCATAGCTACACCAGCCTTTCCGGATACAAACCCTTCTCGATTAATGCCTTTATGCTTCTCTCAGCGATTTCCTTGTCCTGTCTGTATGTTACTCCAAACCACGAATCATTAGTCGGCAGCACCTTGACCGCTGCTTTGCCGTTCTGTACAAGAGAATCGATAACCGAAAGAATATAGAACTCCGTTTTTTTCTCGTTGCCGAACCTGGCCAAAAAATCTTTGAATTGATTTCGGAGATGCTCAAAAATCGATTGATGCACTCCCCAAAGATTCATCGAAACGACTTCGTCGCCGGTAAGTTCATGAATCGATTCATCGGGATCATAATACCGTGCTGCTTCGTCGACTTTTTCGATCTTGGTCCGCTCGACAACTTTTTTCATGAACATCTTGTCGTCACATTCACATACTCCGCGGGCAACCGTACCGTATTCACTCAGGGTGTTTCGAAGAACAAAACCCACCATCGAATAAAGAGACGGCGAAACTTCTTTACCTGAAAGAAAATCCGCCATCACCTTAAAAGAATTGGTCCCGTAATAGTCGTCGGCATTGATGACCGCGAAAGGTTCATCTATAACGTCCTGCGCGACAAGAATGGCGTGTCCCGTGCCCCAGGGTTTTTCCCTGTCTTCGGGCAATTCAAACCCGTCAAGACATGCGTCAAATTCCTGATAGGCGTGAGCAGTTTCGACTATGCCTTCAAACCGGTTGCCTATTTTTTCCTTAAATGCTTCTTCAAAATAATGGCGGATAACAAATACGAGTTTGCCGAAGCCGGCCCTTATGGCGTCATGGATCGAATAATCGATTATGATCTCGCCATTAGGACCGACCGGATCGATTTGCTTTAAACCACCGTACCTGCTGCCCATCCCCGCTGCAAGGATCAACAAAGTCGGCTTCATGCACTATTCCTTTGCTTACTTAATACTGATCTACAGTTCATACTTGAAAATGCCAAGCTCGCGTTTATGTGACCCCTTGCATTGCTGCTAAAGAATACCATGTAATCAAATGTGTCGCCGCGGTTGATATCTATGCACCAGCTCATAGGCGCGATACCGTAGGTCGGATAGAGGTTACCGTTCATCGTTGTCTGCCTGCGCCATCGCCACATGCCCTGATAAACGGTCTGGCTTACAAGAAGACCTCTAAGGTCATGCAGATAACCGCACTCACCGTGCAGCAGTTCGCCGAACATGCCTTTGTGGATCATGTCTATTCTTCTCCGTGTCTATTTCAAGTATGACCGGAGACTTTTGACAGAGTTCTGTCATTGTGCCAGGGAAAGTCTTGAGATTTTTTTTCGTACCGTGCTTGGCCTCCCGGACGGAATTCCATTTATGCTTCGAAACAGGCCCAAAATTTGAAGATAATTTAATTTTTCCTCTCTACTCGACATCACTTTTTTTAAATTTGACAATCCATTCCCTCAAGGCATATACAAAAGATTAGCGAATAATAAGAATCGGTATGGAGGGATTTGGAAGGCCCGATCGTCCTGTACATCTCAATCAGTTTGATCGCTAATCAATCTTATAATATCCATTCTTGGGTACTTTTGTTGGCTGGCTTTCTGACCTGCCCGCCATCGCGAGCTCAGGCGAGGCGGGCGGGATCGCTCAAAAATGATTTCCTATCAACTGTGCCGGAGGGTAGAGATAAGCCGTAATTAAATACGGCTAATTTTATTGTTTTCTGAAAATTCAGGTAGTTAAATTGACCTGCTGCATTTTTCTACATAAAATGGGCCGTCTATTACATGTTAGCATTCAAAATTAATACGATTCAACTCCTCAAAC
>JAJSZR010000157.1 GCA_030262715.1 Deltaproteobacteria bacterium | reverse complement strand
GGTTATTATCCAGAGGACTATATTGGGAACTGATTATGGGATGGCTTCTCAGGCTGAATGTGGGACTCTATACAGCAGACAATCCCACCCTTTTTACCGGGAATTTATCCTCGGATTTAACTGGGAGAATATAGTGGGGTGGGACAATTTATGCCGGCAGACAAAGTCTCTGAGTTCTTGCCGATCTCATCTGATACAGCCAGAAGATGGGACAAGAAGGTCCTTTCCAAATACCTTCCAGAGCCTGATTTCGATAACCTGAGAATCATCCTTGTTGATGAAAAGTCCATTGGGCCACATCATCATTATCTTACTGTTGTCATGAATGGAGAAACAGGTGAAGTACTCCATTTGGCTGAAGGCAAGAAGAAGGAGTCTTTGGAAGGTTTTTTTAACAAGCTTACCCCACAACAGAGATCTGATATTGAAGCCGTTGGTATGGATCGGTCTGGGGCTTATAAGAGCGTTGTAATCAAAGCCGTTCCCCATGCTGCTATTGTTTATGACAAATTTCATATCGTAGCCAACTACAATAAGGCTATAGACGAAGTCCGACGCTCTGAGTGGCGCAAGGCTGACGAGGAACACAAGAGCTTCATCAAAGGCCAGCGTTATAATTTGTTTAGAAACCCAGAAAACCGCAAACCTGAGCAGACAGTGAACCTAAATACATTGCTTCTATTTAATGAGCCGCTCTTCAAGGCCTATATCCTTAAAGATGCACTTAAGGTCCTCTGGACTTATGTCTACCCGAAGTCTGCCAGCAAATACCTCGATAAATGGACTACGTGGGCCAAAGACACAGGATTGGTTCCCCTCATCAAATTTGCCAAAGGGTTAGACCGAGACAGAAAAGAACTCTTGGCATTCATTCGTAATAGAATCACTTCGGCAAAATTGGAGGCCTTTAATGCAACAATTGCCAGAATTGTACGTAGAGCTTGTGGTTACCGTGACCTTGATTACCTATTCCTGAAAATCCGTCAGGAAGGTAATCCTGTTCTGCAAATATGAGAAAGAGCCAAATATATAAGGCTAATGTGTGACGTTGTTGATTGAGTTGAATAAGTGTGATAAAGATTTGAAAGTATAATTATACAGAGGGGTTATGCCAAGGCAGGCAAGGCTTGATGCCCCTGGGACATTACATCATGTCATAGTCAGGGGAATAGAAAAGCGCAAAATCGTTGATGACCAAGTAGATCGAGACAATTTCGTCTCTAGGATGGGACAGATTGCCTCTGAGACCGACACTGTTATCTATGCTTTGGCATTGATGACCAACCCGCCCATATCCTTTTACGCAGTGGGCAGTGTGGTCTGTCGAAGTTCATGCGCCGGTTTCTTACTGGCTATGCAATATAACCGCCGTCATCACCGCCACGGTCATCTTTTCCAGAACTGCTACAAGTCAATAGTCTGTGATGAGGATTCTTATTTTCAAGAGCTTGTGCGATACATTCACCTGAATCCTCTCAGAGTAAAGCTGGTAAAGAACATGTCTGAACTCGAGAGGTATCGCTGGTGTGGTCATTCCGTATTAATGGGGAGAATTAAACATAGCTGGCAGGATCGTGAATACGTCTTGTCCTGGTTTGGCGACAAAGAGATGCAGGCCAAGAAAAACTATCGTCAATACGTTAAAGAGGGCATTTCTCACGGGAGATGACAGGAGCTAGTAGGCAGTGGTTTGATTCAACTCAGTCAACAACGTCCCACAGTTTCTCACAGAGCCATTTTTTTACAACAAGCCCACACCCAAAAGCTTAGGAAGTTGAAGGAATTGTTTTAAAGATTACCGTCAACCTTGCCGATGAATTGACAAAACAGATCCGGCTAAGGAACTTCCCGAGGATCTCCATGATGAACTCTGCCCTTATCAGTTGCCGGGCCTTATTCCTAATGGTGACATAATATATAGAGGTTCAAAGCCTATAACCAGTCAATCTAGCGTACGCAGTATACTGCGTCTCTGATCTCTGTGTTGGCCAATAACTCAGGATGCATGAAGTCATTGTCGCGACGATGTAAAGCATATGATAGTTTTCATGGAAGGATTGGAAGATGACCATGCCTTTTACAACCAATCGTCAGAAGCTCGGTCCGATTGAGGTTCTCCAGGACAACAACCACTTCCTTGTCCACATCCATCCCGAGAATCGAGACCGGGCGAAGAAGATCGCTGGTCGTCAATGGGATGGAGAACGAAAGGTTTGGGTCTATCCGAAGGATCTGCTTACCTACAATGCCCTTGTCGCGGAATTCCAGAAGGATGCCGATACCTTCGATATCCGTCGCCCGAAAACTAAGCGCCCTGCTGGCATAAAGCCGCCCGCCAAGGAGGCGGATGGCGAAGAGTCTGATGAGCAATTACTCGAGGAGCTGCGTTCGCTCAGGGATTTCAGTGAAGGTCAAGGAAAGATTCACGGTGAACTCAGGCAGATCCGCGACATGTTGGATTCCATCAATGACTCAGCGTCGAACCAGAATCGGTCTCTGGAGGAATTGCGCGAAAACCAGGATGAGACAGCCAGGACTCTGAAGAGGATTAAATTCCCTAAGAAAGAAACAATCAAAACCGAAAAAGTCGAGGTCCTTCCCGAGTCGCTCGATTTGGATAAGCGGAAGGAGATGCTCCTCATCGAGCAAGCCCTCCTCACAGTTGCATACGCCATAAGCAGGAAAAGCGAGTCCTTTCGCAAGTGGATGGAATTGCACCACCCGCTCGAAAATCCGACCGAGTTCGTCCACACCACTCACGAAAAGCTTAAGGAACAGTTGGAGAAGATCGTCTGCGGCAAGGCTAATTTGGGAATGAAGTTCGGGGAACTAGTCTATAAAGTCCAACAAGAGAACCTGATCTACAGTAATCCCGACGACCCAGATAAGGTAATCCCGATCCTCAGAAACCTGAATATTTTGCGGAACCGCTTCGCCCATGCCCGGGGAGTTTTTCATCGATACGAAAAGTGGGCGAGGTCTATCCTCTACCTGATGAACCTTGCTTTGGTCTGGCAGAAAATCATGATGGAAACAGAGGATGGCCATGAGTGATACCGAACTAGTTTGGGAATGCTACTGCCTGCCCGGAGTATCACACCCGGACTGGTGGAGAGAGACCCTCGAACGCTGTCTTGAATCTCCTGACTGTCCCTTCCACTATGACATCCGCGAAACCTCCATACGCGTTTGGGATCCCATCAAACCCGAGATTAGAGTTCCGGGATCAGCTAATACCTGCCGGAATGGCTACAAACTCCAACGGATGGCTTTTGGAAAACACGACGGAGAAATTTTGATCGGCATAAGCCTCACCCGGCTTGTTTTTGAGCCTGGATCGAACGTCCCCACCTTCTTTTCCGCCGCCGAGCTGTTTACCAAGGGCAAGTATCCCGATGTCCTGCGCCACGAGCCGATGATCGCCGGTATCGAAGGCCTGATTGACTTCTTCAACCAATCGTTGTCCGGGCGCCAGATCGTGCGCCATACGGGCTACGCAGCCGAGCTTCACGCTAGTGCTGTTACTTACTGCTTCGGCGACCGATCCGCGAGCCTGGCCCAGATCATCGAGCCTCCGGGCTTGTCCAGGAACCTGCTCCGTCTGGTGAGGTCGGGCAGCGCGGCCATGCCAGCATCCATCCGTTTAGGTATGCTGTCCCGGGGCGTTCGCGCTCCGCAGATTGCCATGCGCATCGGCGAGGAAGTCGTGGGGGTTCTCAATGGCTGGCGCTGCGAGGCTTCTCTTGTGAACCTTCAGGGAGGTGATAGCATCGACGATTTCCTGGGGGACGTTACACAAGGACAACCTATAGTTCTCGTCCCACTCGAAGGAAAGAAGGGCATCCGTCCCCCTAACTCAGTTATAGAATGGCTGAGGTACCTCGATTCGGAGAAGGCGGCCTTTCAACTCTGCTCCACCGCGTCGAACCCCCTATACTCGCGTCATGGTCTTGCTACTGCGATTCTCGCCAAGGCCGACGGTAGCATTTTCGTCGCTAAACCAGACGACTTTCCTGGCTTCCACGACAGCTGGTTCATAGGCCTGGACCTAGGTAAGGGCGGAATGAACAAGGGCAAGATCGTTGTTATCACGCTCACCGGGCCGAGCGGCAATTTACAAGCCTACTGGCGGGCTCGCAAGGATAACGACGAAACCCTTCAATCGGGGGTATTGCAGGAAGGCCTGTCTTGGATAGCAGCCGAAGCGGAATCGATCGCACCCAGACGTCACCTCTACCTCCTACGCGATGGCCGCAGGCCGTACAACGAGTCGTTGGACTCGTACCGGAAGGCCCTGATCGGTCGCGATTTCACCCTGATCGAATACTTGAAATCGGGCTCGCCGCTGATCCACCACTCCCCGTCCGAACCCCAGCCGGGCACCGCCATCCTGCCGGATGCCTCCGACTTCACCGCCCTTTATCCCTGCATCTCTCCGCAACGCGGCGTTCTGACGACACCCGTGAAGTTCCGCGCACCGATCAACCCGCTCAAACACAGCCCGTCTATTCTATCCCGAATTCTCACTGCCCTTTGTCACTCCGCCACCCTTTCGTTCCAGCCTAGCCGCCTTCCTGCTCCGCTTCAATGGGCAAACGGCCTAGCTCGACTTTCTTATACCGATTTACAATTCTCTGGCTGGTCACATAGGGCGACGAGGTTGGTCAATATGGAAGAGTATTAATGAATATCATAAAAAAACAAACAATTCCCAACAAGGCGAATTTAGCTGATCCCAAAGAGCGGCGCGGTTGATTCGCAATGTTAAATATCCTCCAAACAGCCTGTCCATGACCGTTATAAGAGCCTTGCCGCAGTGGAACAGGCGTTTCGGACGATGAAAACGACGTTACTGCATATTCGAGGAGTCGTAGCCGTTCACGGCTTGAAACTTGAAATTGGAAAGTAGAAATTTGGGAGAGATGAAACAAAAGCATGAAAGCCAAATTTCCAATTTCTATTTTCTAATTTCAACGTTAAATGCCTTTATGTGTCCTCCTTTGGGCCAATATCTTTCTCCATTTATCTAATCGTTCCTTAATGACACGTTCATGTCCCCGGTTTGACGGCCTGTAGTAGATACGCTCCCGGAGCTCGGAA
>JAJSZR010000156.1 GCA_030262715.1 Deltaproteobacteria bacterium | reverse complement strand
GCGTTATCAAGAGTTGCCGGAGCGTCTTGGGAAATTTAACCTGGAAGTTGCTCCGGATAAGACCCGGATACACCGTTTCAGCCGATTTCACTCCGGTCTGAAGCGTCGTTTTGCCTTCCTTGGCTTTGAGTTTTATTGGGGCCATGATAAGAAAGGCACAGCGCGGGTAAAGAAACGGACATGTCGTGTTAAATTGCGTGCGGCGCTCCGCAATTTTACTGCATGGATCAGGACTAATCATCATAAACGACTCAAGTACCTGATGAAGACGCTGGTGTCCAAGCTGCGAGGATACTACAATTACTATGGAATGATAGGTAATTACAGATCGCTGTGCTACTTTCATATGGGAGCAATAGGGATACTTTTTAAGTGGTTGAATCATAGGAGTCAAAGGGCCAGTTATAATTGGAAGGGATTCAAGGAGATGTTAAAGAGGTTCGATGTGCTCAGGCCCCTGATATTCGATAAACGTGGGGCCGGCAAGATATGGTTTCTGGATTGTCCTTGCTGATTACGGAAGCGAGTATCACTGAGGAGCCCGCGGGATCTGTGCGGGGGCGGTCGGATAACTGGCCGTCCTACCGCGTCGCAGGATAAAAATTATTTGAATGTCCCATGTGAGCTATAAAACATTGACAAAAATAGCCCATATGGGCTATTTTATTTTAGAGGAGGTAATAATATGGCAAAAACCTCGACAATCAGGGCCAGGATCGAGCCTGAATTAAAGACAGATGTGGAAAAACTTTTCAAGAAACTTGGTTTGTCAACTACAGAGGCAATCAACCTGTTTTATCGTCAAGTTAAAATGAGAAACGGATTACCGTTTAGTGTCGTAATGCCTAATAAAACAACTGAGAAGGTATTTAAAGACACGGACGCAAAAAGAAATCTTATCCGATGTGAGGACACCGAGGATATGTTTGAAAAGCTGGGGATATGAATGCTCATACCATTTTATACCAACCAATTTGAAAAAGACCTTAAAAGAATGTTAAGGCGTGAAAAATCCGAGAAGAAAATTAAGGATGTTTTGAGAAAGCTTATAAATGAGGAACGCCTTGAAGTACGTCATAAAGACCATAATCTAATTGGCAACTTCAAAGGTAGGCGAGAGTGCCACATCGAACCAGACTGGTTGTTAATTTACAAAGCAATGGAAAGAGAAATCATTTTTGAAAGGACAGGAACACATTCTGACTTATTTGAATAAATAGAAATTCCTGCTATCAATCGGCTGAACGCTGACTGAAAAAGCTGGCGCATTTTTTTGGTTTCTACCCATTTTTATATTTGTTGAACTATTTTGCTTTTTTGCTAGGTTTTTGCATGCTTTTTCAGAAGGTTAGCCGACCCGATCAAGTCCGGGGCAGGCTTAGCTCACAGCTTTGCACTCCGGCTTCCTCGCGCAGCGCAGGCGCTTGCGCCGCGTGTCAGACCCCACCTCGCGATGATGCCCTATTGAGTCGCCGAAGCCCAGCCGAAGGCGCTTGCCTTCGGCTAGTACTTTCGTTACCATCATCAGATGATGAAACGGGGGTTCATATACAGGGTACTTCCCTGCCTCGCCATAGCCTTTGGCGAAGGCGGGTCACCCCATAAGTTCACGCCCATGCCGGGCGTACACAAAACAATGCACTGGACAAATTTTCCGCTGGCGCTCTAAGTTTGCCAGTATTGCAAACTTATGCAGTCCATAATCGATCTTTTGTGAAATATGACGTATATTGTTTCCGACTAAGCGACACTGTGATAAATGCAAGAAGACTTATGACGTAAGCTTTATGAATCAGCCTGTACAGTACCATTACGCTAAGTTTCCCCCTTCAACCATGGATTGGTCACGGCTTATTCCTCTGATTGGCCCTGCCAGTGCCGCCCTTGCTAGGTTTGACGGAACCCTATCAGCGTTACGAGAAAGTGGCCTACTGAAAATCTTGCGTGAGGCAAGTGGACGTCGCCCCGCCTTTTACGTTTTTTCAGAGTTACTGAATACGGCAGAAGGCAAAGATGTATTTTGAGGTTAACCTCTGAGCTACAAATAAGTTTGTGGATCATATGTGCAAATAAATGAGCCACAAATCCCTTTTAGGCTCACAGATGAGCTACAACGGGAATACGTGACAACTCAAAAGTGTCTTTCTTACTGATCACGACAGATGGATTCGGGTGGATTCCCGTGGGAATACGGGAGATATTGACGCCCAATTTGATGTGGACAGTGAGCGACTCGCTTTCCACATGGATTCCGCTGCTAATAGCCAATTAAAATGAAAAAACAGAGCAAATTCCCAAAAGGATGGGATTCAGAACGTGTAAAAAGGGTGCTCGAACATTATGAAACACAATCAGAGGATGAAGCTGTAGCTGAGGACGAAGCAGCATATGAAGATCCTAATCAGACTTTTATAAAAATCCCTAATGAATTAGTACCCGCCGTGCGTGAACTTATAGCAAAAAAGTCTGAACTAACTCAAAATGCTTGAGCAGAACATGTCAGTTCACCGGACCGTTGTTCCGCTGCGCTTCACACAGCTGGTGACTTCTGTGTTGGCCTGAAAAATTAACCGAAAGCGGATGGAGTCATGAGAAAAGTAATCGATAATTTGGAAAATCATATTTCAGATGCAGTTGCCCATTACTGGCAAACACGCAAGGCACAAAGGGATAAACAGAAAAAAAGAGGGGTTTCCGATGCTGGGCTAAGGAGCGCAGTTACTGGCGGTGCTCAAATGGATGGCTTTATCCGTCTTTTCACTGAAATAATTGTTGATGCGGGGATGAACGAAAGATATGTTTTCAGAAAAAGACAGCTTGAGCTGCCAGGCTTCTTCAGGCCTACGAAGGAATGGGACTTGATTGTGGTTAAGAATGGGCATTTGGTCGCAGCAATTGAAGCAAAATCACAAGTTGGCCCCTCTTTTGGCAACAACTTCAATATTAGAACAGAAGAAGCAATGGGCAGCGCTCTTGATCTTTGGACGGCTTATCGGGAAGGCGCGTTCAATGGCGGAATTCAGCCCTTTCTGGGTTATTTTTTCATGCTTGAGGATTGTGATGCTTCAGTTCGACCAGTGAAAGTCAAAGAACCACATTTCAAAGTCTTTCCAGAATTTGTTGGAGCATCGTATATGAAAAGATATGAACTTTTTTGCCGTAAGCTTGTTCTCGAACGTCATTATATATCGGCGTCATTCATAACCTCCGAAAGCGAGACAGGTGTGAAAGGCGTGTATCGGGAACCCGCAAATGATCTCTCATTTACGATTTTTCTCAAATCTCTTGTATCCCACATTGGAGCCTTTGTATGAACTTTGTTAAACATAAAACTTATCAGAGGCTAATTAACGGGGATGCAAGGGATCTGACGTTCTTAGAGGATGAGTCCATACATCTCGTTGTTACGTCACCTCCATATTGGAATTTGAAACGCTATAATGAGAATCCAGACCAATTGGGACACGTAAATGACTATGAGTCCTTTTTAGGGGAGCTCGAAAAAGCATGGAAAGAGGTTTTTCGAGTATTAGTAAAGGGTGGCAGGTTAGTTTGTGTTGTCGGTGATGTATGCGTTTCAAGAAGGCGATTTGGACGTCATCTTGTTTTTCCACTGCACGCAGACATCTGTGTTTTGTGCCGGAAAATTGGATTTGACAACCTTAATCCGATCATTTGGCATAAAATCGCCAATGCAAGTTTTGAAGTCGAAAATGGGTCAAAATTCCTGGGAAAGCCCTATGAACCAAATGCAATCATAAAGAATGATATGGAGTTTATCTTAATGCAGAGAAAGCCCGGCGGCTATCGTAAACCAACTGAGGAGCAAAGAAAATTAAGTAAAATTGATAAAAAGGATTTTAATACTTGGTTTCAGCAGATATGGAATATCACCGGTGCATCAACCAGAATTCATCCTGCCCCATTTCCTCTGGAGCTTGCAACTCGTTTGATCAGAATGTTTTCCTTTCATGGGGACACAATTCTCGACCCATTCTGTGGTAGCGGTACAACAATGATAGCGGCTTTGAGATATGGAAGAAACAGTATAGGAGTCGATATTGAACCTGAATATTGTCGTATGGCCGCGCGATACTTGAAAAAAGAGAGCAGCAATCTCTTTGTAAACACAGAATTGATATTCGAAAAAATGGTAGCCGACTATTCAGGTCAAATGCAAGTTTGTGAAGACCAAGCCCTTTACGAAGTTAAATCAGCCAGAAAATCTCTGGGGTAGGCCAATCGGGTAGCCGGGGGTTTTTGATCTAGGGGACATCCTATGCCCAGACAAGCCGGGCTTGATGCCCCTGAAACCTACATCACGTTATTGTCAGAGGACCAAATTGGAGATGGCGTCATGCTCCCACACAGAAAAAGAATGGGAGAAGTTCTCTTAAGTGGAGCATGTGCTGACGTCAGCGGCAACGAAATCTGGAAATATCTTTTGCAATTTCTTGTCGAAACTCAAGAGTTTTTGTGCCTGATGTTTCCTTGCTTGTTCAACGATGATTAGATCCGCGAAATCTCCCCCTTCTCTGTATCGGACTGCGGCTTTCTGAACGACAAGTTTATCCGGCATTGCATATATCGGCGCAGACATCAGTGTATCCAGAAAACCAGCGATTTCATTCCGCGGGCAACCGTAAACTGACTCAAGAACCCAGACTGTCTCAATTAGAACCTCGCTCAGGATCAAGACCTGCTGGGAGCTGGCTTCCGCATGACTTACGGCCGCCTGGACAGCTTTCGCCTGGTCTGGATTATCCTCGATCAAGAGCCTAACCAGGGCGTTCGTGTCGAGCGCGATCACGCCTTGCTTCTCCTGATCCGTCGCTCCTTAATGGCAAGTTCCATCTCGTCAATTGAAACAGGCCGTTCGAGTTTCCGGTGCTTGAGTATGCCAAAAATGTCTGAAGCTGGCCTGTTGGCGCTCGTAATCAAGACCTTTCCTTTGCCAAGCGGTGTAAAAACGACCCTGTCAGACGGCTCTACCCCGAGCATTTTCCGAATTTCTTTCGGAATGGTCACTTGACCCTTTGATGATACCGTTCCTGCCAACATAATCTTTTTCCTTACTATTTATCTTTTTCTTTACTTAATGTTAAGAAGTAGGACGTATATGGACAAATGTCAAGCCTGT
>JAJSZR010000155.1 GCA_030262715.1 Deltaproteobacteria bacterium | reverse complement strand
ATTACTGGTACCTACCAGAGTCTGAAGCTGAAGGAGAGGAATTTGAACTTGAGCTAAAGCAATATGGATTGTCATTCTTTGACACAAAACCACTACCGAATCCCAAATTCCACAACAGAATAGTCAAAAGTTGGAATCGCATATTCAATTTGAGTTGGTTTGAAGAGGATTTGGTCTTGCCCTTGCCCAAGAAGTCAATTCAAGCAACGTTATGGGAAATAAGTATAGATCAGGTCAGGAATTACACACATTTCAAATCCAGATGACGAATTCTTTGGTTTTTTCTTTTCAGCCGTTGGTTGCGGGTTTGCAGTACTTTTACGTTACCTTTGTCGCATACTTCGGCAGCCGGTGAACTCCCCGTTAGCCAAAAGAAAGAAAAATGAAAAATGAAAATCCAGTTTGATGACATAGAAAACGCTTTTCACTTCGTCAGCATGGAACCGATGTATGGGAATCAGGCGATACTTTGCAAAGAAACAGGAGAAATTTTTTATATTTCAGAGATGGGTGATTCGAATGAGCTACCTGATGATATTGAAGACTCAAAAAAATACATCGAAATACCACATAAAAATGAGTTGGACTTAGGCAAGAATCTTGTTATGCGATTTGTAATTGAATTTATGCCGGATGACATCTATAGAATTGAATATATATTCAAAAAAAGGGAGCATATTCCAGATTCAAATCACTGCTCGAAAAAGAAGGGCTATTAAAAGAGTGGCATGATTACGAGAATAAATGGCGGGCAATAGCTTTAAAAGACTGGTGTTATGATAATAAAATAGATATTGTTGAACAAGACGCTTGAGAGGAGCGTGGGTCAAAACGCTGCCCTTTCCAGGCTCGGTGGTGAATTGAAGCTGGGTAGATCCGGTTAAGCTTCGTTGGCCCGCGCTCCTCAGCTTTTCAGTTAAGCGGGCCTTCAGAAACGAAGAGGGCACAATAACAGAGAAGAAATCGGCCCATCTTGGATCTGAAGAGAACAAGATCTGAGTATGCCATGGATAGAGCTGCAGACGTTAGCGGTGTTGGATGATAATACAATTTGAGATACTCGGCGAGATCAGCGATATCGAGACAATCGCAGAAGGCCGAGGAGTGTACATCCGGCGCTATCTGGAGTGCACTTACGGCAAGGGGCGCTGGCGGAAGATGAAGGGCATAGGAACTGTGAAATTAGCAGATGCTACAATTTGTGAAGCCGAGATACATTGGTTTGAGGCGCACGGCATAGGCCGTAAAGATTTCAAAATCAAGAGAGTGATTCGATGAGTAATTTTGTAATTTGTATCAACAACGACAGCAATCCGGCAAGCCTGCTTCTGGGTAAAGTATACCGTATGCTGCCAGATGCAGAAGCGGAGTCGCACAATATGTTCCGCGTCATTGATGAGGACAAGTCAGAGCCTGACGGCTATCTATACCCTGCGTCAATGTTTGCATCTATCGAGCTTCCGGAAGTTGCAGAGCGGGCACTGATGTCGGCGGGCGCATAATCGCATCGGTACTTTTTGACGACAGAGAAACGGCTGGTATCTGAGGTAGATGTCATGCCGGTATTTTGTCGGAAAAGTCGCCTAATCGGGTAAGGGGATTTTTCTCCTCCCCTCCCCTCCCCTCCCCACACCACCCCGCTTGCGGGTCCGCACGGTGCGGTTCCCGGTAAGTTTTAAAAGGCATTTTCAAATACCTCTCAGGGCTGGCTACAAGCTAAGCGCCGGCTGAATTGGCTCTGCCGGTCGGCTTCATTGCCATGTCGAGCCCGCTTGGCTCCTTTCTACTTACACAGGTTCGGCCCTTCACCATGTCCTGGGCATTACCCCAGGCCTCAGGCTAGTATGGCCTTCAGGCTTCGCTCTTTGAGCTACGCCCTGTCATGGCTGCTGACTTCCTTGGCCCGCCATAGCCCGCAGGGCGACGGCGGCTGTCCCCCTCATCACACAGGTTGCCCTGCATGACGCTGGATATCTCTTTCCTTGTCTGCTTTTCTTGGCTTCGTATCTCATCTTCCGACAAAAGCCCTTCCAGAAGACGCCGGGACCTTTGGATACCGGTTGCCCCCTCCGGTAATCTCACCAGAAAAGCTACATCCCGCATGGCAGACAGGCCTCTCTGGAGCTGAGCATAGGGAGTTCTCCCGAAGTATGATATTCTTCCACATGACATGATATACAGAGAACAGAAAATAAAATAGCAGAGAAAACTTGTCAGGAATTTATGCATAGAATAATAAGGAATATAATACGATGTAGGAGGTCAGGACACCAGCGAGCGACCACCAACCAGAGAGCCTGTTGCCGCGTAGAGACCTGAGATCCTTCTCACGTCGGGGAGTTATGCAGAAACTATACAATAACTTGTTGGCATGAGCTTATAAATGCACAATTGACACTCAATAGCCTATTTCGTCATACGGAGCATCATGTCAGAAACCTGGGTCCAAGATCGAACAGCCATAAACTACTTGGAGAAAGTAGCCATCTCCCTTGAGTGGATGTGGAGAGAGCAGCCCTTATTGGATCGCGGCATTGATGGGCACATTGAGATTTGTGAAAAAGGTAAACCGACAGGTAAGCTAATCGCGGTTCAATCGAAAGGTGGTGAGAGCTACTTTTACCGTGGCAGGGACGAAAATCTAACTCTATCTTTGAAGCTAAAACATCTCTCCTACTGGAATGAGTTTGCCTTGCCTGTAATCGTTATCGGATATTTGCCCTCGGAACAAGTGTCATATTGGATATATATACAAGAATATATAGACAGGAATCCGGATCTTCTGAATCTTAAGCAAGACACAGTCTCTGTGCCCATCCCATCTACTAACTTGTTTAATATAGAAAGCAAACAACTACTATTTTCCATTTACGATGCATACATAGAAAGAACGGTCCGACTTGTATTTGAGAACCGCAATTTGGATATGACCGTGATAGAACAACTTGAGTCAATTGCAAGAAAATCAAGCATTGATCCGAATAACTTTGAAATGACTGTTCTTAGCCGGATACTTGAAGTTGGCGCGCCTTTAGAAAAAAGTGTTGCCTTGTTGGCGCAAGGTCAAAACAAGGAAGCAAGGGAACCATTAGAGTCTCTAATCACCGACACAGAAAAGTATCTTGCCAATCAATATGCATGGCTTGCTGGATCTTTTTTACAGGAAAGCAATTATGAAGCTGCGAAGAAGTTTTCTAATAAATCTATCGCAATTAACCCGACTGATTTTTACGCACTTAACATAAGAGGGGCTTGCTATGCACAAGCAGGGGATCTAAATAATGCCGAACAGGATTTCCAAAAAGCGCTAGAAATATCCCCAAATTTTGCGGCACCCTTTGTGAACAAAGGCAAGACTCTAATGGACGCACGGAAACATCAAGAAGCAATTAATATGTTCGATGAAGCCATAAGACGGTTTCCTAATAAAGTTGAAGCACTTCGAATGAAAGGAGACTGTCATAAACACCTACAAGAGTACCCACAAGCAATATCGTCTTACAATGAGGCATTGCAGCTCAATAACAAAGATGCCGACGCATGGAAGGGTTTGGGTGATATATTTGGATATCAAGGGAAATTTGATATATCGATCGACGCATATACAAAAGCGATTGAGAGTGATACTCACTATCTAATAGCGCTATCTAATCGAGGATTTGCTAAATATCACAAAGGAGACCGAAACGGTGCAAGAAATGACTTTGATCAAGTATTAAGTGTCGATCCAAATAATGAACATGCCCTGAAAGGACTAAAGCGACTAAATGGGGCGCAATAATTTCTGGTAGAAAATAATATATGACGATACCTAACAATATATTGGGCGGCCCAAGAGTGTTGTAATAACCAGGAGTGTGTCTATGCTGAACTCAGATCGCTTTCTCAATACGTTCAACTCAATCGAGCGCAGCTTGCGTATGCTCGCCAAGAAGGGAAAGGGCGAGAGATTCCATAGACTGGTTGATACAGCCAGCAAATCTTACCCGATTGTACGGCGCTTCAGCAATGACCTCAAAGAATTCGCGGATTTGAGGAATGCCATTGTCCACGAGCGTACAGATGGGCATGTCCTTGCAGAGCCAAATGATCAGGCTGTTGAGGCGATAGAATTTGTTGCTTCGCTCTTGCTCGATCCGCCTAAGGTCATTCCGCTCTTCCAATCCGAGGTAGCCACTCTTTCAGTTGGTGACCCTATCGCCAAGGCTGTCAAAACTATGTTTGAGCAGTCATTCTCTCAAATGCCGGTTTACGATGGGGCTATCTTCGTAGGTTTGCTCACGGCGAACACCGTCGCCCGGTGGCTTGGGGCAAGTGTAGCAGAAGATATATTCAGCCTCTCGGAGACTCCCGTTTCGGATGTCCTCGGTTACACGGAGGATAAGGACAATTTCAGCTTCTTGAGAAGGGATTCAACGCTTTTTGAGGTATTGGAGAAATTTCAGATCTTTGAGAGAGAAGGCAAAAGACTTGAGGCAGTCTTGATCACTCAGAATGGTAAGCTTTCTGAAGCACTTCTGGGCATCGTTACCATCTGGGATTTGCCTAAGATTCACGAGGCTTTGGAAAAGCCTAATGGAAAATGGGGGACGTAATGGACTAGCTTGACTTACTCTTTCGTTCTCCTTGCAATTGCCTTGGAGACAGCAGAAGTGAAAACTCCCACTTGGCGGGCTACTTCTGCCAAGGGGATTCCATAAGCCTGTAACAATTGATAACAATTGTGCTATAAAAAAAGCGTTCGTAATGATCGTGGTTGCCGATCCAAAACCACGTGACTGTATCACCATCAAAAATGCCGATGGCACGATAGGCCTTATATGCTATTTCTGTTCCCCGGATCGAGTCCGGGGTAGGCTTGGCTCATAGGTTTGCACTCCAGCTTCCTTCAGACGACACCTCATGATGATGCCCTTGCCTTCGACTAGTACTTTCGCTACCATGAGATCATGATAGCGGGGTTCATGTACAGGGGACTTTCACCCCATAAGTTCACGCCCATGCCGGGCGTACACAATCGCATCAACTCGGACTGGCAATTCCGCTGCGCCCCATTGCCAGCCAGTTATGCGGAGCGTTCACTACAAGGAAGAAGAGAGGTGACATATGAGTTTTAATTTAAAAGAAATGTCAACAGAAGAGAAATTGAGGGCAATGGAAATGCTATGGGATGACATCTGCCGAAATGTACCTGATTTCTCATCACCCGCATGGCATGAAAATATTTTGAAAGAAAGAGAACAAAAATTGAGA
>JAJSZR010000154.1:1232-5304 GCA_030262715.1 Deltaproteobacteria bacterium | reverse complement strand
CAACTTAACTATTTCCCTAATCAACAACTTGACCAATCACTAATTAACTTTTGCACCCATGGCTTCACAATCGGTTCCATCGGTCGTCTTTCTAAAGAAAAGGGATATAAATATTTGATAGAAGCACTTGAAATACTGATTGAAAAGGGGATTGACGCTCGGTTGGTAATCATGGGGGAAGGATACGAAAGGCCATTCTTGGAGAATTTAATAAGTGAGCTGGGGTTCTCAAAAAAGGTACTATTGCCCGGATATATAGATGAAGCGAATCTATACATCCCTTTTTTCAATGTTTTTGTAATTTCCTCACTAACCGAAGGTTTGCCAATTACCCTATTAGAAGCTATGCTTTCCAAGGTCCCCATAGTAGCCTCAGAAGTAGGGGGTATTCCAGATGTATTAATTAATGGTGATTCGGGGATACTTGTTCAGCCGTGTAAATCTGAGGCTATAGCTGAGGCAATATTCAGAATATACAATGATTCAATCGCAAGCGATCTTGTTAAAAATGCAGAACAAGTGTTAAGAAATCATTACACAGCTAATGCAATGGCATCACAATATCTAAATATTTACAAAGAAATTTATAGTTAACCAAGGAGCTTATAGAAATAATCAATTAAATGCCATAGTCTGCTATGAGGAGTAGCCGTGAGAATTACAGGTAGAAATTCGCTAATTCTAGTTTGAGTATCATTATTGACAATAGCCTGCAACTGAGGAGAGATGGAGCAACAAAAAATTGAGTCTAACGCTCTTAAGAATGTACAACCTTCATTATGGGAAAATCTATCTCAGAAGAAAATATATTTCGGCCACCAGTCCGTTGGATTCAACATCATAGAAGGTATCAAGGATCTGATGAAAGTGAATCCCCAGATCAAATTGAATATTGTCGAAACCAGTGAACCGGAGGCCCCGGATAATCCTTTGTTTGCCCATTCCAGGGTAGGCAGTAATATGGATCCAAAATCCAAGACCGATGCCTTTGCAAGTCTGATGGACAAGGGCATCGGCGATAAGGCGGATATCGCTTTTTTCAAGTTTTGTTATGTAGATATTGCTGGACAAACGGATGTTCAAGAGGTTTTTACTCGCTATAAAGAGACCTTGGCACGCTTGAGAGCAAAATACCCTAAAACCTCTTTTGTCCACGTCACGGTACCTCTAGGAACTTCAATTGCGACATTGAAAACCCGAATCAAAACCCTGATCAGGAAAAAGGATATTTGGGAATATGATGCCAACATAAGAAAGAATGAATTCAATGATCTTCTGAGAAAAGAGTATAGCGGGAAGGAGCCCATTTTCGATCTTGCGTATGTGGAATCCACCTTTCCGGATGGAAGAAGGTCAACATTTACAAAGGCCGGGGAAACATATTATTCCATGGTGCCGGAATATACCTATGATGATGGTCATCTCAATGAAACAGGCCGCAAACGAGCTGCCGAGCAACTCCTAGTCCTCCTTGCAAACTTAAACTAATTCGATTTGTGAGGCTGCACGTCAGATTGTGCAACATACGAAAAAGAAAAGAATTATCACGAAAGCACGAAAGGAATATCAGTAACTTGATAGTATAGGAATTTCCATTTTTTGACAGGCCCGCCCTGCCTGCCCTGGTGCGACTTTCCTGGAAGACGCGTTGTAGGTGCAAACCAGGTCTGGGCCAAGGGTGCGACCTTGCCTGGAGTACATCGTCATTGTTGATCTCGGTAATAAAGATGTTGCGATCAAGCCGTGCTATATCGGTCTGGGCCAGGGATCAACAGGACAACGGGTGAGGTTGTAGACCCGCTCCGGTGTTCGTTGCAAGTGTATGCTCACACTCACACACAGCCTTGTGAGAAACTGTGAGAATGTGAGAAAGGTGTGAGAAACAATTGAGGTATGAATGAATATATTGGATAAGCTTCACCAGCCTGAAAACAGGAAAGTGGAATTTAAGAGGGAATTCCCTGCAAGATCGGATTTGTTAAAGACCATTGTGGCTTTTGCCAATGGGGCAGGCGGGGAACTAATTCTCGGTATTTCGGATGACGACAGAAAAATTATTGGAATCGACGGACCTCTTTTGTTGGAGGAAAGGATATCAAACTTAATTTATGATGCTATCCGTCCATCTGTTTCACCATATATTTCAATCTTGCATGTACAGGGAAAGGAGATATTGATCGTCCAGATACTCGCTGGCAGTAATAAACCATATTGCATAAAATCGTTGGGGATTGAAAAAGGGGTATATGTTCGGATCGGTTCCACAAATCGACAAGCAACTCCCGATATGATTGCTGAATTAAGACGGCAGAGTCGTGGGATTACTTTTGAAACGGAAATGGATATAACAAAGAATGTAACCGATCTTGAGGAACAAAGCCTGTCTTTATTTTTTGAATCGATTGGAGAGCCTGTTTACATAAACGACACATTATCAAAATGGAGAATTTTGCAAAAAAACAATGGAGATTATTTTCCTACGGTTGCCGGACTTGTATTATTTGGAAAAAGCGAATTGTTCGATTACGATTTTGCCGGAATAAGACTTACAAAATTTCAGGGGACTACGCTTACCAATATATCGGAAACTAGAGAATATGCCATTCCGATCATTTCTAAAATCGACGAGCTATGCCGGCATGTAGTCGATTTTCTTCAAAAAGAATCCTATCTTGAAGGAATACGCAGGCTGGAAAGAACAATCATTCCGTTTTACGCCGTCCGGGAAGTGATCGTTAATGCTATTGTACATCGGGATTACAGTATACGCGGTTCATCCATAAAAATAAATGTCTTTGACGATCGACTTGAAGTCATCAGCCCAGGCATATTATTTGGGAATCTTGATATTTCCGACATCGGCACTGGTCTTTCTGAATGCAGAAACCGCTCAATTGCGCGAATATTCCGCAAGTTAAACCTGATGGAAGAACTGGGCACGGGTATAGCGCGGATATATAACTTATACCAAGAAAAACGGTTAAAAAAACCGGCATTTTTGGAACATGGTCAATTTTTTAAGGCGATCCTTCCTCAGGAAAGGGAATATCAAAACAATGTGGATAGAATTTATGACATCATCAAAAGATCAACTGGGATCAGCGCTTCCGATATCGCAAAGCAAATGAATCTTCATCATAATACCATTCTAAGGTATCTAAATCAGTTAATCGCTGATGGTAGAATCAAGAAAACCGGTTCAGGAAAAAAAATTATTTATAAGGCGATGTAAAAACTGAAGATTTGCCTCTTATGGAAAAAAGGGTAACGAAACGCACCATCTACTTGAAGTAATGCTCAATGATATGGAAGCAGCTCCGAAGCTGTATCAGCCATCGCAATTCTGATTACACTGCAAAAAGTCCTGAAATATGATTCCGCTCAAAATGCTCCGGATGCAAGGCGCGAGATTTCCGAGGAATGAGTGATATATATAACATACAAGATGTGAAGCCTAACCAACTCCAGCAAGTAACCGCTATGAATCCAAGCAGAAGGATCGGCGTGAGGCATTACGAGAGAACCGACCAGCGGGCCTGGGATCAATACGTCCAAAATCATTTCCACGCTGCACTTTACCACCTTTCCGGATGGAAGAAGGTCAACGTTTACAAAGGGCGGGGAAACATATTATTCCATGGCACCGGGATATACATATGATGATGGTCATCTCAATGAAACAGGCCGCAAACGAGCTGCCGAGCAACTTCTGGTCCTTCTTGCAAACTTAAACTAATTCGACTTATGCGGTTACACGTCAGATTGTGCAACATACGAAAAAGAAAAGAATTATCACGAAAACACGAAAGGACGAAAACACGAAAGGGATAGAACATATTGGACAAGTTGAATTTCAATGAAATAGACATTGAAGCCTTGGCAAGGGGAAAAGAATCGCATCAGTTTGAAGAGTTAAGTGGCAGGATAATCGGAGCTGCAATCGAGGTTCACGTCATATCTCAAAGCAGCGGGTCTAAAGGTGGGCTTATTGCTGAATTTTACAAAACCCACTCTGGAGATAAGGCGGGTTATCAACTAATTTGAGGTATCATTGGTTTTTTCGTGTTTTCGT
>JAJSZR010000154.1:0-1132 GCA_030262715.1 Deltaproteobacteria bacterium | reverse complement strand
TTCGTGTTTTCGTGATTGATTTTGAGTAGTTTCTTGACCGCACAAGGTCCAAAAATTTCGCCCCGTATTCTCTGTGCGTCAGTGGTGAGCATAAGGAGGTGCTTTTTTGAAAACGATCGTCGTTTTATCAACTATTATCACTGTACTTTTATTAAACTCTTGTCTTCATTTGAGGGCTCAACCAGTCGCATTATCTTTTTCAGGGCCTGTTGTCATCGATCACACATGCACGGATCTTTCAAAAATCCCCGACGAATGGATTGATGCGGCTCAGACGAACATAAAATGGTATTATGCTCACACATCCCACGGTGAACAACTCACAATTGGCCTTCAGGGAACTGAAGAAGACTATTCCAAATATGATGTGGCGATTGACAGAGGCCGGCTGCCCAGTGAAGCAGGGGCTGTGTGTATTCTAGATAATCCGTATGTCGACCCGGATCACTACTGGAGGACAGATAGAGGCAGAAAACGTACTGAGGACGTAATTAAGTACAATCCCATCAATCTTTCCATGTGGTCATGGTGCGGCCAAGCAGGAACATATACTAAGGAAGAGGTCCAGGAATATCTTGATGTTATGGCCGTCTTTGAAGAGGCGCATCCAGAAATTGTGTTTATCTATATGACCGGGCATGCGCAACAGGGAGGTAAGAAAGGCTATAATCGCTACCTTCGCAACAATCAGATCCGAAAGTGGGTGAAAGATCATCCGGGAAAAAATCGGGTTCTATTTGATTTCGCTGACCTTGATAGTTGGTGGTATAACCCTACCACACTCAAATGGGAACAAGCCACATACATATACTGGAATGGAACTGAATATATAACTATTCCCATAGAGCACTCACAATATCACGGCCATGAAAAAGCGCATACTACGTTGGAAAGCTGCCGACAAAAGGGTAAAGCAGTGTGGTGGATGCTTGCCAGGTTGGCGGGATGGAAACGGGAGCATTACGCGTTTATCCTTTACCTTACGCCCTATGAGCCATCAGCTATGAGCAATGAGCTTTTTTAACCCAACCAACCCAAGTAACCCAACAAACCCAATAAACCAAGGTACCCAAGCAACCGTGGTAACCCAACAAACCCAATGAACCCAGTTCGCCTAGCAACCGACAATGAC
>JAJSZR010000153.1 GCA_030262715.1 Deltaproteobacteria bacterium | reverse complement strand
CCCACACTTCCCACATTGATGATATATTTTTGCTCTGCTTGAAGTCGGGTAGGACCTTCTGGTAAAGGGGCTCGTGTGACCTTGCCTCTATCAAAGCTGATGATTTCCAGGTCATGGGTGTGTCCCACAAAGCATATCTTTTCTTGCATTGCCGGGAAAAGTTGACCGAGTTGCACATTGGAAAGCTCAAACAGATAAGTAGTAATAGAGTCAGGGGGACAGCCGTGTACTAATAAGGCCCCATGAAAGATCATGGAGGGTCTTAACCCATGGATATAATCAATGGTGTCCCGGGAAAGGAGATCAAGAGTCAAGACTGAGGATCTTCTGGCCATGGGATTCATCTCAACCAAATACCTTGGATCCACGATGACCAGTTCGTGGTTTCCCATGATAGACGGAATATTTCGTTTGCGAATCAGCTTGACAACCTTCTCAGGCTCAGGGCCATAGCCGATATTATCTCCCAGACATGCTACCCCGTTTAGCTCAGACTGATCAATATCTGCCAAAACTTGCTTTAATGCCTCAAGGTTTCCGTGAATATCGGAAATTATGCCGAGTTTCATAGGGTATGCAGTTTTCCAAAGTGGAAGATAAGAGTTTATCGCATGGCATTATCCCTTTTCCCTGTGTCGTCACTTTCTGCCAGAATCATTCCCTCTCCCGGATAGACCATACGCTCCTCGTGCGGCGTCGGTTTTGTCTTTTCAGGCCAATGTCCGGGTTGGGACTCAGGCCCTTCCTGGGCGACAGCAGTGGGGTTTTTGTCTCTCATCTTAGGATGTTTTTTTATATCTACACCTGGTGCAGTAGCGCTTAACTCGATAGGGATGTTGTTCGGATCAAAGGTATAGATTGAGTGGATGAATCCATGATTAATGACCTCGGATGGTCGAATCCATGTCTCTGGTTGCCATTGCCAGATGATTGATTCCTGTGTATTTTGCCATATGTAATCTTATTATCACATTTCCATTAAAAGTGAAATGAGTATGCAGTGCGATCACTACATAAATATGGTCTGGCAAGTGCCAAGGGAAACATCTTGTAAGGAGAAGTACCAGTGGAAATCGATTATCCGCAAAATTTCTTGAGATTGAAGGACAAGTACCCACAGTTAATGAGTGCATACGAATCAGCCGGAGTGCAAGCCCGTAAGGCGGGACCCCTCGATGAAAAAACTACCCATCTGGTTCAGCTTGCCGCTTGTGTAGCTCTCCGATCAGAAGGAGGGGTTCATTCGCATGTCCGTAGATCACTGCAAACCGGCGCAACACCGGAGGAGATTTGCCATACCCTCGTTCTGCTTATCAGTACTACAGGATTTCCTGCGGTTGCGGCAGCTTTTTCGTGGGCTCAAGATATACTTGACATAGAAAAGTAAATAGCGCCAACCGGTGCGCACCGCTTTCTCTCATTCCAGGAGTACTATACCAAAGTAGTGCTGGGGATCATCTTAGTTTCGAACAACTGTGCACTCATTATCGGCCTTGTCATCTTTGGCGATGCGGTTCCTGTGTAAACTCAGAAAGCGTCGTATCTCTTAACCAGTCAATTATTTTGAGATCCTCTATCTCCTCTGCATCCGAGCCTACGTCTGAGATCCTCTCCTTTCTTACACAAGCCCATTTTCCTTAACCCAGCTTAGGCAAATTCTCATACTTGATAGTTATGCCCTAATCGGGTTCCGACTTCCCGCCGAATTCTAGTTTGTCTCATGATACAGTTATGTATCAAGACTAAACATGAGACACTCCGACGTCTTCCCAAAAGCTCTGTAAAAATTTCAAGTTGGTCAGCCTATTTCACCCAATCTTGACCTCACCTCTAAGGGAAAGAAAAAATCAAGTTAATTCAACCTATTATTTCCCATCCCCTGGTGTTAGCGAAAGAGACTTTTATCAAGCAACCTGAAAAACAGTAAGAACCAAAAATTCTTCCCATCCTCCACTCAGTTTTTCAACTCGGTCCCGGTTTAATACATCTGTTGTAATATCAATATATTACTCTTTTCCCTCCTTCATTGAGACACTATTGTCTCATATCCGGCTCCTTATACGGTCATGTGTCTGGTGTCATTGGTGATTTCAGTGTTAGTAACTAACTAATATCAAAGATATTTCATGCCTCTTTGAATGCCTATCTGATCGTGGTACAGATCTTGATATTCAGGATTACAAACGTTTAAAAAAAATTCCGTTGAAGGAATTTAGGAAAGAAACTGTGATGAAGCCATTAAGGGGACCATTGATCTCGTCAAATGCCAAAAGGAGGGAAACTGCCATGATGGGACTAGATGAAGTCCGAAAAAACAGGGAAATCATTAGCGTGATAGACTGGGACATGACACCCGAAGAGGCGGTTACCCTGTACCTGGAATGGGGAAATAGCTGGTCTCACGGCAAAAACCTGATAAGATCAAAAAACGACATATCTCATTATTTTGTAGTAAATACCTGGGAGGATCCCCCAAAGATTTTTTTCATCCGGCGAAACTCAGAAGAGGCTGTTGAACTGGCTACAATCGATATGCCGGACGAATTGAGGGATCACTTTCTGGAATCAGTTGGTGGCATCAAAGGTGTCTACGCCATAAGCGACGAAATCAAGGAATGGTTGGAAAAAGAGCTATACGCCCATTGAGAGAAGGAAAAAATGTCTAAGAGAAAATACATGGTCAGGGCTGAATGTCCCCAGTGTGCCTGCGGTGATGTCAGCTTTCTTGGACCGGGAAAACTGCGCGAAAAATTTATTGGGGATGAAAAAGAGATCGAGATTCTCTGTCCCTTCTGCGGGACCAAGCACAAGGGGAAACTGCAGGAAGAAATTGTAGAGGAAGACTGAGAAAGGGAGAATGATATGACTAAGACTGAACAGAATTTACTGGAAGCTTTTGCCGGGGAGTCCCAGGCGAATCGGAGATACCTCGCCTTTGCCAAGCGGGCAGGAAAAGAGGGTTATCCACAGATAGCCAAACTCTTCAGGGCAGTGGCTGAGGCGGAGACCGTGCATGCCCTTGCTCACCTGCGCGTCCTTGGTCAGGTAAAGAGTACGGCCGAAAACCTTGGAGCAGCCATTGAGGGCGAGACCCATGAGTTTACCAATATGTATCCGGCCATGATCGATACGGCAAAGGAAGAGGGCAACAAGGCAGCAGAGCTAACGTTTTCGTATGCCAACCAGGTTGAAAAGGTCCATGCGGATCTTTACCAGAAGGCTTTGGACAAACTAGAGGCCATTGAAGAAACGGATTACTATGTGTGTGCTGTGTGCGGCTATACGTGCGAAAAAGAGCCGCCCGGGAGGTGTCCTGTGTGCGGTGCCAAATCGCAAGCATTTTATAAGGTTGATTGATAAAGGCAGAACAAAACCGTAAGGAGAAATTACCCATGGAGAAAAAGGCCTTGATTGACAGGTTGAACAGGGATCTTGCCGATGAGCATGCGGCCATCATACGCTATCTAGTTCACGGCTATATGGAAGGAGAAGATACGCCTCTGGGTGCGAGCCTCGTCTCCATCTCCAGGGAGGAGATGTGGCATTTTCACTGGCTGGGGATGATCATAGGCAAACTTGGGGGAGAGCCCAACTTTACACCGGCACCATATCCCTATGACCCAACCAGCCGGGCAACCATACTCAGGTCTTATATCGAATATGAGGAGAAGTTGATCCCCCATTATGGCGGAGAAGCGGAAAAGGTAGATGATCCCCATATCAGGCGGGTACTTGAGAGAGAGGCATGGGAATCGGCCATCCACGCCAGAAAGTTCCAGAGGAAACTGGACAAGTTGAGCCCTGAGGAGGCAGCGGGCCTTCCTGGGGGAGAAATGGGATTGCCCAAGGAACTGCTTGATAAGCTGCAGGCAGAGGTCACAAGCAAGTATACGGAGATGCTGCAACATCTCCGCACTTCCTGGGTCTTCCAAAAAGATGAAATCATGGGCTGGAAGATCATGGATCAGGCCATGGAAAAGATGAAACAGCTTGCGCACTTTGCTGAAGATATTGCAGAAGATGGTGTTGCCCCAAAATTAAAACCTGGCGAGATAGACAGGAGCAATGCTATTGGGCACGCTTTGAAAAGGGCATTAGAGGACGTCCGTACAACCCGTGAGCGCCACCTGAAGTTGAGGGAAGACAGCGAAGTCAGAAAGCACTCAGGGCTTGTCATCAACCTTGATCTAACAGTCCAACAGGAGGAATATCAAGGAGCAGAACTCGAGGACTGGTTGCAAAAATAAATATCGTAACTGTTCAGAGGTTCAGGGTTCAGAGGAAAGAAGAGATGCTACAAATCGAGGACCTGCAGGTCAAGCTCGGCGACAAGGAGATCCTGAAACACATCGACCTGGAAATTCTTCCGGGTGAAACCCATATACTATTTGGTCCGAACGGGTCCGGTAAGACGTCTTTACTAATGACCATTATGGGCTACCCACAGTACAGGGTTACTGGCGGAAAGATTCTCTTTAAAGGAGAAGACATCACCCATAAGTCTGTTGATGAGCGGGCACGCCTTGGCATCGGGATGTCTTACCAGCGGCCGCCTACAATCCATGGGGTAAAGACCAGGCAAATGATTGAAATTTGTGCAAAAGAAGAGGTTGACGTGGAGGCCCTGGCGAAAAAGGTGAACTTTTCTGAGTTTCTGAAGCGTGACGTCAACGAAGGCTTCTCAGGCGGTGAGATCAAGCGCTCGGAGCTCTTGCAGTTGATGGCCCAGGATGCGGATCTGTTTCTCTTTGATGAACCTGAGTCTGGTGTGGATTTGGAGAATATCTCACTCATAGGAAACATAATCAGTGAACTGCTTCAACGGGACTTCAGAGTCGACTTAAAGAAGACACAGAAGGAGCGGCGCAGAGAACGGACCAAGATGGGCCTGATTATTACGCATACCGGGTTCATACTGGATTATGTTACCGCGGACAAGGGACAGGTACTCTTTGATGGTGTACTGACTTGCACGACTCATCCCAGGGAGATCTTCAGGTGTATCAGCAAGGTCGGATATGAGGAGTGTATAAGATGCGCGGCTTAGATGAAATGGCCCTAAGTGCCAGGGATAAGACAGCAAAACTCGGGCCGGACATAGACCTTGATGTATACGGGTCGGAACCTGTTCCCCATGGCTATGTGGAGGATCTGGATGCCCTATCTGAAGCCGATAAGGAGCGGATGATCCTGGCTGGGGTAGATGCCGGGGAAACCGGGAGGTCCGGCACCTACGTACAGAAAGATACTTCGGTGATACATGCCCATTCCATGCAGGAAGGCCTGGAAGTGATCCCCATCAAAGAGGCCCTTAAGCAATATGACTGGGTC
>JAJSZR010000152.1 GCA_030262715.1 Deltaproteobacteria bacterium | reverse complement strand
AAAAACCGTTTCGAGTTCCATGGCTTTCCGGTAAAACCGTGGAGATAGTCTGGACCGCTTGATTGGGGTGTTACTTTGACGATTAGACCTGCTGTGAAAATCGGTGTTTAACCAGAGATTAGCAAGAGTAGTTATTGTCCATTCGCTTTTGCGAACTACGGGACGCTGTGTCTGAATGAACTACAGGTACTTTTGAACCTCTTTGAGTTCTTCAGTCTTTGCAGCCCGTACCACTGCAAAAGTAGTAACTCCAGGAAAACGAGGAGAAAACTCCCCTTACCCGATCTCACTGTTCCTATCATGTATTGGCATGGAGTAACTTGTGAGAAATGGCTTTTACTTTCTCCCAATCCTTTGATGTATGCTCTGCCTGCCATAAGTCATAATTTTTTTGGCGTTGACAGCAGTAGGTTCAATCCAAATATCAATATCTCCTGTTGCTCTTGGAAACCCATGAGCACCGAGTGCGTATGCTCCGACAACGATGAATTTAACGTTTTCTTCCAACAAAATTTGTAATATTTCTTTGTAGTCTTCGTTCAGCATCCGCTTTGCCTCCAAAAGCCCAAACGTCGGAAGTAATTTCCCAAACAATCTTCAGCGTTTCACTATGTGTATTATCTACATATCCATCGTCACTGTCATCAGCGAGGCGAATAATTTTGATAATGTCCCTTTTCAGCTTCACCTAAATACTCTTTAATCTTTGTTTTTGATTTTGGTTGATTCCTAACCAAAATCAGCGGCGCTTTCAGGTATCCGTTGAATTTTGTTGTTAGAGAGCCGCCGCCGGCAAGTAAACCATCTCCATCGGCAATCCCTCGCGGTCGCTCTCAGGTGCTTCGGGTAGTGTCTGGCAAGCTTCGACCTTTACGGCACAGAGAGCAGCAACGAGTGCATCAAGGACATCGTCTCGGTTAGCCTCGAAACCGCCGTGCTCAAGGAAGGCCGCTTCCACCAACTCAAACGCTCCGGGGAGAATGCTGGCGAGAACCGCCATCCGTTCCTCAAATCCCTCCCGAGTTTTTTTAGAGTGTTGCATTGGAGCCCCCGAAAGACCCCAGAAGCAGACCTCTGGATGGACTTCTCTGACCATTGATCTTGCCCGCCGCGACGCTCTGAGGAGTGTGTCCACCTCCCGGATCTTGGACGCGATCGCCCAGCTCTGCTTTGACAGACCCTTTCCTAACACCCGTTGGTTCTGGGCCGAAGCCTCTTTGTAGGAGGATGCGTACGCAGCCTGCCTACAGGGCACCGGGAACACGCTGGAGCCACGCGCTGGCGACAAGACTTGGCGGGCTTTCAGGTCGCAAAGGCGTTCTCCTTCGTCGCTAGTGCGAAGTCCGATTGGAATATCGATGAACACGACGGATTCGTCGGCAACTGACTCGATCAAGGCTTGCACGTGGGACACGACACCGAACTGCAGCTCCGAATCTTCAAGGCAAAAGAAAAACCAACCATTTTTGCAGCCGTCTACACCGACCCGTGCCACAGCATGCATCCTCCTGGTTGAGACTACAAGTTATTGTATGGTTCCGCTGAAAAAACCCAATCTGCGGCATTGCATAAGAGCTGAAAGCCTGAAGCTGAAAGGGTTAATTACGATAGCTCTTTGAGCTTTGAGCTGATTTTCGTGCCTTGCATCTTAGGCTTTTTGAGCGGAACCATATTTCAGGCTTTTTGCAGCGTAGTTATTGTATAGTTTCTGCATAACTCCCCGACGTGAGAAGGTTCTCCGGTCTCTATGCGGCAACAGGCCCTCTGGTTTATGGCCGCTCGCTGGAGCCATGACTTCCCTCATTTTTTGTATTTTTTATTATTCTATGCATAAATACCTGACAAGTTTTTTCAGCTATTTTATCCCGAATTATGCACTTCAAATGCCGAAAAATATATCAAAAATCAGTTTCACCTTTAATCACGAGAACCTTTCTGACATCATCAAAGTCATTCAAGAAATTCAGGAGAAAAAAGAAAAGAGACCTTGCCATTTGGCATCTCCAAAGTATATGCTGAAAATGGGCGATGAAAGCTTGAGATAAAAACAATCCGCAGATTACGCAGATTACGCAGATATTGAGGTAAATATTCGGCGAATTCGAAAAAGATGAAAATGAGCCACAAAATTTTCCCTCAAATGCATTATATAAACAACGCCTTAAGGACTTTAGCATGAAATTCCGGCCATGTATCGATCTTCATAAAGGCAAGGTCAAGCAGATTGTGGGGTCTACTCTCAATGACGATAATCCCGAAGCCCTCAGGGAAAATTATGTCGCTGAAAGGCCTTCCTCTTATTATGCACAGCTTTTCAGACGTGACGGCCTTACCGGCGGGCACATGATTATGCTGGGTCCTGGGAATGAGTCCGCAGCCACAGAGGCCCTTTCAGCATGGCCAGGCGGCTTGCAGATAGGGGGCGGGATCAATGCGGACAACGCACAATACTGGCTGGATCAAGGGGCAGTGGCCATTATAGTGACTTCATATGTCTTCAGAGAGGGCGCTATTAATGAAGAACGGCTTAAGGCCCTTGTGGGGCTTGTGGGCAAGGATCGGCTGGTCCTGGACCTGAGCTGCAGGAGAAAGGGTAAAGACTATTATATCGTCACTGACAGATGGCAGCGATTTACTGATGTGATTATTTCTCCTGAGACCCTTGATTATTTCTCAAAGTACTGCTTTGAGTTTTTGATTCATGTAGCAGATGTGGAAGGGAAATGCAGGGGAGTAGAGAAGGATTTAGTGGAGTTTTTGGGCCGCTGGACGCCTATCTCTACTACTTACGCCGGAGGTGCCCGTTCAATTAAAGATCTTTACCTGGTGAAGGAACTAGGCCAGGATAGACTGGATCTTACCATTGGAAGCGCGCTGGATATCTTTGGTGGCAAAGGGGTGTCCTATGACGAAGTGGTGGATTTTAATAGGGGAGCTGCTCAAAAAATAAGATCCCAGGCAATTGCTGCCAGGGAGCACACAGAAATGACAAGATAATTCCATCTTTCTTTGGATGAATGGAGGCTCGACACCAGATAGCGCAGTGCCTCGTAATCTTCAGGGCAGAATTCGTCCCTTTGTTGAAGTTTTTTTAGAAGGCCCAGTTCTGCTATTAACCTGCGTCTTCTATGGGTTATGTAGGACCTGAAGAGGAAAAAGAGCATGTTCCCGCACACTCCTATGTACCAGAAGACGCGGATGAGTTCAGGTTGATATGCCTTGGCAATGAGGATCAGGCGAAGAGAGATAGCCCCTGTCAGCCCTATTCCGAAGGCCAGCCATGTGACCCAATCCGGATAAGAGGCGGGTATCTTTGATGAGCCATTATTTGTATAATGAGAAGGAGCCGGGTTAAAGGATTGGGATTTATCCATGAAATGCTATTCTAATGATTTAAAGGTGCAAGGACAACAGGATGTTCACAGCAGGCATGAATGCCTGCATGCAGATCCCGACGAGATGCGCCGCTGGATAGAATACCTGGCCCTTGAAATCGGTCCTCGCCCGTATTATTCGCCCAAGCTTCTGAGAAAGGTGGCTGATCGCCTCTCAGAGAGTTTTAAGAGCTTAGGGTATAATGTGGATGAGCAGCTTTATTATTACAAAGGGGAAATATACTACAATATATGCGCTTCCCCGAAAACCGAGAGGATAGAACAGGGATCCGTGCCATTGCTTGTAGTGGGAGCCCATTACGATACGGTGTCACATTCTCCCGGGGCGGATGACAATGCAAGTGGAATAGCCGGTATTATGGAATTGGCCAGATTGATTTCAAAAGATCCACCACCCGGCGTGCGGCTGGTAGCCTTTGCCCTTGAGGAACCGCCTGTCTTCAGGACACGATACATGGGAAGTTTTGTGTATGCCCGCAGGCTGAAGAGCAGCAAGGCCTCTGTAAGGGGCATGATATGTCTCGATATGATAGGATATTTTAGTGATCGTCCCAAAAGCCAATCGTTTCCACTTTTCTTCATGGATCGATTTTATCCTAATACCGGCAATTTTATCGCCCTTGTGGGCAATACGAAGTCCACGAAATGGACTAAAGAGGTCAAGGATGCCTTTTCCAAAGGTACAGACCTGCCGGTTGAGAGCTTGAACGCCCCGGCGATAGTTGTAGGCGTAGATTTTTCAGACCACCGGTCCTTTAATCGCTTCGGTTATCCTGCTCTTTTGGTCACAGATACGGCCTTCTATCGAAATCGAAACTATCATCGTCCCTCTGATATGCCTAAAACTCTGGATTATCAAAGGGCAGCAAAGGTGGTAGACGGTCTGGCTCATGCAGTCAGGACTTTGGCATAGTGTGGAAATGAAAAGAAACACCCCCTGCCCGTGAATGGCTACATCTGTCCTTTGCCTTGTCGCCAGGGCCATAAATTACTATATAGAAGCTTGATAAAATGTCTTACGGCATTAGCTTAAACTCCGGAGGCTTGAGTGAGCTTTGACGTAATAATCGTCAATTACAATTGCTATGAAGCACTAAGTAGTTGCCTTTCAGGGCTTGAGAAGTGGGAGCCGGCAAAGCTTGATACAATCTATGTAGTAGACAACAGCCAAGTCCCTCTCCCTGATGACCTGGTAAGACGGTTTCCCAGAGTTATCTGGCTGGCAAATAGTGAGAATGTTGGTTTTGCCAGGGCGATCAACCAGGCACTTGCTAAGGCCACTGCACCATATGTGTGTCTTTTAAACCCGGATGCAGTAGTATCAGGGCCTTTATGGGGCCCTCTTGAGGAATGGCTGAAAAAGAATTCCCATGTGGGCATTGTAGGCCCAAAGATATTGGATACTGACGGCTCTGTTCAAGGTTCTGCCAGGGCCTTTCCCTCCCTCGCCACCGTCTTTTTCGGAAGGACTTCTCTTATTTCACGTCTATGGCCTAATAATCCCTTTACCCGAAAAAATATTTTAATATCCCAATCTCTGCATGAGGCTATTAATGTGGATTGGGTCTCTGGCGCCTGTATGATCGTGAGACGTTCGGCAGTGGAAGCAGTCGGCCCCATGGACCAGAAGTTTTTTTTGTATTGGGAAGACTGTGACTGGTGTACCCGGTTTAGGTCTGCAGGATGGAAGGTGGTCTATCATCCAGGAGTCGGGCCTGTGATCCACCACGTGGGCCAGGCCAGCAAAAATGCCAGGTGGCTGGCTCTTTACCACTTTCACAGGAGCGCGGTTTTTCTCTATTGGAAATATGATCGTACACCGGCGAGGATCGGCTCTCTGATAGCCTTAGCAGGTGCAACATTAAGATTTGGTGCACTGGGCCTCAAGTTGGCATTGAGGTAAATTATATTTACTCTTCACCCAAAGGTACGGGTTTAGAGTCTGTCCCGAACCACATGGCAAGCCATATTCCAGCCTCGTAAACACCTATTA
>JAJSZR010000151.1 GCA_030262715.1 Deltaproteobacteria bacterium | reverse complement strand
GGCTAAAGGACCGATTTGTGGTTCATTGCTTCAAATACGACCTGGAAGTTCTTCTGTTAGCTTCAGATAGAGTTCTTATGAAGAGGTTGGGAACTAAAAGATTGTCTCGCACATGGGCGAATCCAGTTGAGGATCAAGATCACCATCAACCGCCCAAGCGTATTGTGGAGGCCTTATTTTCAGACGTTGGAATAAAATATAAAGATACGGCCGATGCTCCCTGGATACTTGAACGATCCGATTATAATGAATTGAAGAACAAATGCCCTCAGAATTTCAAGCCATTCCTGGAAGATTTGCTTAGGCTTCTTGAGCAGGAATAAAGTATGACAAAAGTGGTTACAGGATAATCCTAAATGGGCAAAGTCACCGATTGCCTTCTAAGCCTGATTGCCAAACAGGTGAACGATAAAGGTATTGTGGTCTGGTACGACCCGGAAAAGGCCTACACTAAGATCATTGAGAAGTTGTCCGTCCCGGAAACAACGGTTTTGTCTTTTGAAGATAGCTTTTTCCGACTTCGAGAGCAAATTGAGCCCTTCCTGGAATTCGTTGATGACAGCGAAAAGCCAAAGCCGGATTGCGGGGTGCCGCCCAAGTTGATCGTTTACATACCAAAGGGCCGGTCCGATACTCACTATGCCATGGTAGAGGTAGAAATGGCAGGTATTGTCCTTGAGCCCGGCGCTCATCCCTGGCAGCGCAATACGCGCCTACGGGTCATTGCCGAGCAGGTTTTCAAGAAGATCGCACCGGACAGTGCGGTCGATATAGCCCGCCAGGTAGAAGAGGGCATTCTAACCCTGGAGGAGTTGGATAAGCTATCGATAGAGGTTGAAGGCATAACAACCGGCACGGTCAAGATTATCTTCGGCACTGCCTCGGCTGTGGATGTGGCGCTCGATTTTGCCGCCTCCGCGGAGCATGACGAGGCTATCCTGGCCAAGCAGGCAATGCCGGAACTGGCTGGGTTATTCCATAGCGATTTAGGGATCGAATTAGAGCCGGAAGCTGATCCCGTGACAGCAAGAAAAACGCTCTGGCGGGCCATATTGATGACAGAGCTTTTATCAGCACTGCCCGAAGAGGCCCGGCCAGCCGAATTCTCATCCATGGCTCTCCCCGATCGGCCTGAGCATGTGGATAAAGTGCTGCATCTTTGTAACGTCTGGCGCAATCGAGTCGACTACCGCAAGGCATACATTGAAGCGGCCAGGGCTACAGAAAGCGAACTCGGGCTTTCCGGTCTTGATTTGCCAACGGACAAGCTGATCGACCTGGAAACTTTTCCTTTCTTGGAAAAGGCCCTTCTTCTGTGTGCCGACAGGTGCCTTTTGGATGGCAGTCCTCATGAGGCTTTCCGCCTGGCCCAAGAGCGAAAGAATTCATTTTGGTCTCTTGAGGAGCCAACCAATCAACTGCGATGGGCCCTTGTGGAAAACAACGCTCACATTCTTATCCTCGGTGAAAGAATCAGGGCCGAGCTCATAAAGCTGAAGAAGAGTCCCGAATTCTTCGTACATGCATACACGGAAGGAAAGAACCCGTGGTGCCTGTTAGACACTTACTACCGTCACCTGGAGGGACAATATTCCACCTTTGATCTGGGTCTGGGGGGCGAGCACGATGAATTGGAGAAGGTGATTACCCGTGTTCGACAGGACTACACAAAAACAGTGGAGCATTGTGTCGAGGCATTTATCAGCGTGTTTGAGGCCTCCGATTTCGAGATAAAGGACTACCTGCCGCATGGGAGCGTATACATCCAGCACGTATCGCCTCATATCGTGGGCAATGAGAAAGTGGCTTACATCCTGGTTGATGCCCTTAGATTCGAAATGGGAAGAGAACTGGCAGAAGGATTGACTGACGAGTTCGACATCAGGTTGCTGCCGTGTATTGCCCATCTTCCAACTATTACCACGGTTGGCATGGCAGCCCTTATGCCAGGTGCGGAAAATGGAATGGAACTGGTTCAGGCTCCTGGTGGAAAGATAGCAATTGGGATTGGGTCTTCAACTCTCAAGGACCGGGCCGGCCGATTGAAATACTTTGAGGGATGTCTGAACAAGAAGATTGAGAAATGCAAGCTTAACGATCTCATCAAACCCTCCAAGAAACGTCAGGCGAAAATCAAAGATGCAGATGTGGTCCTGGTCACATCTCAGGAGATCGACCGCCGGGGAGAAGAAGCCGAAGACGAGGACGAGACACGGCTCTTTATGGAAGAAGTGCTGGACAAACTTCGCAGGGGCATACGCTGTTTGGTCTCTTTAGGGGTGATTCGTTTTGTGATTACGGCTGACCATGGGCACCTTTTTGGTGAGACCATTGAAAGCGGTATGAAGATGGATCCGCCCGGGGGGATAACCGCGGAGCTTCACCGCCGCGTGTGGATCGGAAAAGGCGGAAAAGCAGGAGAGGGATTTATTCGAGTGTCTGCCAGTCAATTGGGGCTTGGTGGAGACCTGGAGTTGGCCTTTCCCAGAAGCCTTGCCTGTTTCAAAGCAGGAGGCTCTACGGCCTACTTCCATGGAGGCATTTCCCTTCAGGAGATGGTTATACCGGTGATTCTTTTGAAGCCAAAGGAGGCTGAGCCCCATGCACAAATAGGCAGAGCAGTCAAATTGTCCATGGACAAGCCCAAGGTCACGACTCGCTTTTTTTCTGTAACAGCGACCTATACTACGGAAGGTCTTTTTACAGCAGAAGAAATTAGAGTGAAAGTAGCCGTCAGAGCCAGGCAGAAAGATGCCGGTTTTGCCGCAATGTCTGTGTATGGCTTTGAAGAGGGCACAAAAGAGATTGTGCTGCAAAAAAATAGGCCCAACCCCATTACGTTCATGCTTTCAGATGTAGGTGATATTAAGAGCGTATCCGTGCATGTGCTGGATGCCGTATCACAGTTGGAACTGGCACGTTTGGAGCCTATTCCTGTGGCGATTGCTATTTGACTTGGGGAGATATCAATGTCGGAACTCGACAGAAAAGCTGCATCCGTATTTGCCGGAAAAGTAGTCAGGAAAGACCTCGTAAGGAAGGTAAAAGTGGGGGCAAACGTGCCTGTATTTGTTCTCGAATATCTGCTGGGCAGGTATTGTGCCACTGATGATTCCATGGCCATCGAAGCAGGCCTGCGGGTGGTCAACTCCATGCTTGCTGAGAATTTCGTGCGGCCCGACGAGGCGAACAAGGCCCAGTCATTCGTCAGAGAAAAAGGGAAACATACCCTTATAGACAAACTGAAGGTTCGGTATCTGTCCCAGGACGACAAGTACTGGGCCGAGTTTGTAAATTTCGGCCACAAGTATGTCCACATACCCGAGCGCTACATCAGGCAATTTGATCGACTTCTCATGGGCGGGATCTGGGCGCAGGTGAATATACGGCATGAGTTCGACGAGGAAGCCCGAGGTAAACGGAGTCCCTTCTGGATCGATGAGATGCAGCCAATCCAACTGGCATCCTTTGACTTGGAAGAATACAGGCAGTGCCGCCGAGAATTCACGACAGATGAGTGGATCGACCTTCTCATCCGAACTGTGGGAATGGAGCCTTCTCACTTTGACCGTCGGCTTAAGTTGCTTTTCCTGATCAGGCTCATTCCTCTGTGCGAACAAAACTACAACTTGGTTGAACTTGGACCCAGGGGCACTGGCAAGTCATTCGCATACCAGGAAATATCACCATATGTCATCCTGCTTACGGGACCAACTACAGTTGCAAATCTCTTTTATAACCTGGCAACCGGGAAGATGGGGCTCGTTGGCCTGTGGGATGCCGTTGCCTTCGACGAGGTGGCCGATCTACAGAACATGCAGAAAGAAGTCGTAACGACCCTTAAGACATACTGTGAGTCCGGGACCTTCGCCAGAGGTAAAGAGGCTCTATCAGGAAGCGCATCTATCGCGCTGTTCGGCAATACGAATCAGCCCGTGGAGGTCATGGTCCATTCCTCTCATCTGTTCGCACCTATGCCGGATGTGATCCGGGAAGATATGGCCTTTCTGGACCGGGTCCATTTCTACCTGCCGGGCTGGGAAGTGCCGAAGATGAGGATCGAGTTTTTTACGGATCATTACGGGTTTGTAGTTGACTATCTGGCAGAGGCCCTGCGCGAGTTGCGCAGGCACAACTTCACGGAGATGATCGACCACTACTTCTCCCTGGGATCGCATCTTAACGCACGAGATGTAAAGGCAGCTCGCAAGACGGTATCTGGTCTCATCAAGCTAATATGCCCTGATGGTGAAATTCCGAGAGAAGATATGGCTGAACTCCTGGATGTGGCACTTGAGGGCCGTCGTCGCGTAAAAGAGCAACTGAAGAAGATGGGCTCTTTCGAATACCACAAGACATCTTTTTCTTACATCGATAATGAAACCAGAGTGGAGCGCTTCGTTGGCGTACCGGAGGAAGGCGGGCGCGATCTGATCTCCATCGATCCATTGGATCCCGGCTCGGTCTATACGGCCTCGGTGGACGATCAGGGCAAAGTAGGGCTTTATCGCCTGGAAGTCGGTTGCTCCGCCGGAAGCGGTAAGTTGAAGCTGGCAGGCGGCATTGACAGCAGCATGAAAAACTCGATCCAAAGGGCATTTGCCTATATTCAGGGCAACAAGGTGGACATGGGAGTCGGCCGCGCCTTTGTGACGACTGACTTCTATGTGGAGGGCATTGATCTCCTCAGTAACCGCATTTCCTGCGAAGTCGGAGTTGCTCTAATAGTTGCGATTAACTCAGCCCTCAAGAAACACTCTGCGTTACCCGCTCTCTTGATTTTGGGTGACCTCAGCATACAGGGAAATATTAAAGGAGTTCGCTCTCTCGCAGAACCGCTCCAAATAGGTATGGATAATGGGGCTCGCCGTGCTCTTATCCCCATTGAGAATAAGCGCCATTTCCTGGAGGTGTCGGCAGACATTGTGGAACGGGTTGATCCCATATTTTACGGCGACCCGCTGACCGCTGCCATGAAGGCATTGGGAATGAATTAAGACTGGAAGCTGCTAAGTCAACAAGCACCGAGCTTTTTGAGAAGTAACTTAATCCTTACAGAAGCTCGTGGAGCTTTTGCAGCATTCCATTATATTCGTCGCCACGGAAGCAGAACTGCAGCTCACGGAATTGTTCCCGGAGCGCCTTGACCTTATCGGTGACAACGGAATCCTTGATCACCACGTCACGCATCAGCTCAGCCAGTATACGGAAGTCGTCTTCTTCCATGCCGAAGCGGGTCATCTCAGACACCCCCATACGCAAAGCCCCGGATGCAGTAAATCCCTCTTCGTCCGTGTTGGCCTGATAGTTACAAATGATGTTGTTGGCTTCGAGCCTGCTGGCGATTTCCGGCCCGTGGCTGTAACCTATGTCCACGACTACCTGGTGAGTTTCAGTGAAGTCAATGGCAGGGTCTCCTGCCACA
>JAJSZR010000150.1 GCA_030262715.1 Deltaproteobacteria bacterium | reverse complement strand
GCTTCTGGGGAGTGTGGGAGAGATAATCAACCCCGAGGCATGGAAATGGTATCATAAGCACATTGGCCAGGGCCGCTGTCCTATTGTGGACACCTGGTGGCAAACTGAGACTGGGGGTAATCTCATCGCCCCCCTTCCGGGGGCCATACCCACAAAGCCCGGCTCAATCACGGTCCCTTTTCCAGGTGTTGTACCCCAGGTCGTGAATGATAAGGGTGAGAAATGCAAGTTGAACGAAGCTGGATACCTGGTGATTACCAGGCCCTGGCCAGGTATCATGCGGGGGGTCTACAAGGAACCAGAGCGATTTAGGCGTACCTATTTTAGCCAGTTTCCGGGTATGTATTTCACCGGAGACGGGGCTAAGAAGGACGAGGACGGCTATTACTGGATCACAGGGCGTGTAGACGACGTTATAAACGTCTCTGGCCACCGTATGGGAACGGCTGAGGTTGAGAGTGCCTTTGTGTCTCACGAGGACGTTGCCGAAGCTGCAATCGTAGGATATCCCCATGATATAAAGGGCGAAGGGATATATGCTTTTGTGATTTTGAATACGGGGGTAGAGGGATCAGACGATCTAAGAAAGGTCCTGATCGATCATGTGCGAAAAGAAATAGGCCCTATTGCCACACCGGACAAGATCCAGTTTACTGATACCCTGCCCAAGACACGAAGTGGAAAGATCATGAGAAGGATTTTAAGGAAGATAGCCGCTGGTGATGTCGAAGACATGGGAGACCTCAGCACCCTGGCCGACAGGGCCGGAGTTACAAGGTTGATTGAGGAAAGGCAGAATTTCCCTGCGATTGGATGAGATCATCAGCTATCTTGCCCTTGCGTTTCAGCATGGCCAGAATCCTGGACCGGAAAATCTCAAGACTTTCCCTGGCGCAATGGCAGAACCCTGTCAAAAGCCCCCGGTCGTATTTGAAATAGACACGGATAAGAATACGGAAATACCTGTTGAATTGCCCAAACTCACGAACCACTTGCAAAACGCCAGATCTTGCCCTATAGCTGCCATGTAGCCGTTTACGGCTTGAAACTTGAAATTGGAAAGTAGAAATTTGGCCTTCATGCTTTTGTACTGTTTCAGATGATCGTATTATCTGATAGCCCACGGTGTTCTGAACCTTTTTGTTCCACTTACTCTAATTTCTAATTTCCAATTTCAACGTTCCATGAACGTTTAGAGTTTAAGGTTAAAAGAACGGAGCGCATCCGGTGCCAGACTTTGGTTCGGCCATAGATCTTTATCAGACTGCAGGTAGCCTCCTGATCTATCTTCTTCTCATTACTGCAGCGGCCCTGGCTGTTTGTATAATATGGCAGGCAAAACAGCCCGGCGGAAAACCTGAGCGCGTTGCATATTTCCTGATACTAGGCATTTCGGCTTTATTGGCAGCAGGATCGATCCTGGTCATCTGGTTCCATTGGGAAATATACCAGCACATGAGCCTGCGCCTTCCGGAAAACCTGGCCCATGAAATCAATCGATGGCTGGCGGCAGCCAATAGCCGTTCTTCTTACACACTTCCCATGTATAATCCGGCAGCGCCGCCCAGGTATGTCCTTCCCTTTTGGCTGGAAAATGAGAAGTATCTTTTCTGGTTCCTGGCCTATGCAGGAATGGCCCTTTTCGCCTGGCGCAGGCTGAGCCAGCCAATTTTTCGTATCCTGCTCCAGGTCCTCCTTGTCATCCAGGTGGCTGTACTCTGCCTGGCTTGTAATCCCTTCCACCAACCCCTTCCTCGCTTCTTCGAAGAGATCAGTCCCTGGTTTTTACCACTGGCTCCCATGTCGCGCCTCGGTCTATTCATGCAGTTCTATCCCAAACTTATCTTTTACTATAATGCGCACTATATGTGGATTCACCCGCCTCTCCTCTTTCTGGCTTATGCCGGTCTTACCGTCTTTTTCGCTGGCTGCGTGGCCATGCTCCGGACCGGAGAGACGGCCTGCGAGATCATGGCCTATGCCTATGCAAAGGCCAGCTATCTTTTTCTGACATTAGGTATGCTTCTCGGATACCCGTGGGCCCTTCAGGCCTGGGGACCAAACTGGTGGTGGGATCCAAAGGTCGCGAGTTCCCTCATGATGTGGATAGTTTTTTCAACTTATCTCCATGCCAGGCTATACCTGTCCCGCCGGGGAATGTGGAGTTTTGTAGGGGGTCTTGGTGTCCTCTGTTTTTGTGCCATGCTCTTTACAATTATGGCATCCTTTTTCTTTCCGGGAGAGCATACAGGACACTGAAATGCGGCGATTTAACTACGACTTTATTCTGATCCTGGCCACAGTAGTAATCCTGTTTCTCATCTCCCTTCTGTGCATAGGAGGGATGTTTTACTTTAAGTGGGCTGAACTTCAAAATGTAGCCCCGGCAATCAAGATAGTCTTTCAGGAACAGATGAACAGTCTCCTCGCCCCTTTCCTCGTGGCCCTCCTTCTGACTCTTGGACTCTGTATACCCAAGCGGCTATTTCCTTCTCGCTGGCTTTATGCCTTTATTATAATGTTAGGGCTTACCTGTCTAGGTTCGGCTCTGGTATGGGGGTGGCGTGAAGCACTATTATGGATGCTTGTTATCTCAGCCGCACTCCAGGCCATGGTTCTTATCCTTGTGGTGTCGGGCCAGCGCCTGAAATTCCTTTGCGAAGGGTACTGGAACCGCCTCGGCTCCTCTTTAGTTCATCTGGGTTTGATCCTTTTTTGCCTGGATTTCTTTTTTCTTAGCCACCGGGATCTGCATCTTGGCCTCTTTTGGGTATCAGCCATATGTATCTTTATCGGCATGATTGTAGCATTCTATGCCAAAGGCATGGTGGAATGGTTGCGAAGACGGAAAGAGCTGATAAGCTGATAGGAAATCGCTTTTTGCGAATTACATCCGGGTCCTGGATCAGGCTGATGATCCGCATCTCAAAGCCGCATCGTGGTCAGGTCAAGGGATCAATCTCCCAAACTTTTTTGATAAGCTCCCCCCATGTCTTGGATGGCACACGAGGAGGATCGTAATCAGATACGTCCAGTATGGTGAAATCCACGCCGTCCTCTTTTTCGGGCGGCTTGTCCCCAGGTCTCAGCATCCCCTCCTTGCGCCGCTGCCCTTTTGCCCTGTTGGAATACCAGCCATAGTAACGCACCACCTGAAAGCCCTTTTCACTTGACCTGATAGGAGATAGCAGATAGTATGCAATTAATGCAATTGCATACAGACTATAGGGATGAGGTGATAAGCATGGCTAAGACTGTAACTACACGTTTAGGCGACGAGTATGTTAGACAAATTGATGAAATGGCTGCGCGAAAAGGTATTGACCGCTCGGCCCTGTTGCGATCCTTTTTTCTCTGTGCCTTAAAAGAACATACTATACGTGATTCTCTGGAAGACTATAAGGTGGGCATAGTAACGCTCTGGGAGGCGGCTCAGCGCTGCAACTTGTCGCTCTGGGAAATGGTTCAGGAAGTAAGACGTGCCCACATCCATAGTTCCTATGACTTGAAAGAATTCAAAAAGGATTTGAGCGCGCTCAATGGATAAGGTCGTTTCCAACGCTACGCCACTTATTTATTTAGCTAAGGCAAATCAACTGAGCCTTCTCCAAGGCATGGTCAAACAGGTATTTATTCCCGAAGCTGTCTACCGGGAAGTAGTTATTGAGGGTAAACGTCTGGGAGAAAAAGATGCCTATTCTGTAGATAGAGCCATCACTCAGGGTTGGATGATAGTTCAAGATGTCAAGATTATCTATCCTGTTGAGATCACAATCCATTCTGGTGAGGTAGAGGTTATCTCTCTGGCCAGGGAAAAGGGCATTGAAACAGTACTCATGGATGATGCCAAGGCCAGGGCCGCCTCTGAAATGGCAGGTCTCAGACCTATAGGTACTCTGTGGTTGATCTTGAAGGCTGTAAAAAATCAGTTACTTAACTTTGATCAATTTCTATCCACCCTTGAGGATATTATTCATTCTGGATTCTATCTCAAAGAAGAAGTTTATCTAAAAGCTATTCGCAGGGCCAGTGAGTTATCCGGCGATTGAATTCAACCTATAGATTTCCATATAAATAATTTCACTGCGTTATCGGTCGTCGGAGTATTACAATACGCCTTCCTCCCTCTGGCCTTGTGAAATGAATTATCTGAAAACCTATACGTAGTGGAAACACGGTAAATTTGTTTTCTTCTTCAAGGATGGGCGGTGGCGCATTCTTTATCACCTTTATTCTTCCCGCAATGCCTCCACCGGGTCCATGCTGGCAGCACGCCTGGCGGGCAATACACCTGCAAGCAGGCCTATGGCCGCAGCCAGCATCTCAGCCAGAAGTACATAGAACAGGGGAGTGTGTACCGGCAAGGCCGGTACAAAGACACGGATAAGCTGCGCACCGCCGGCACCAAGGGCCATTCCGGCCAGGCCACCAATGGCAGCCAGCACCACGGCTTCGCTCAGGAATAGGATCAGCACCTGGATACGCGTGGCCCCGAGTGCCCGTAGCAGACCGATTTCGGCAGTCCTCTCGTTGACTGCAATAGTCATGATAGTGAGTATCCCCACGCAGCCCACAAGCAGTGAGATCCCGCCGAGTGCGCCGACTGCTATGGTCAGGACATCCAGCACCGAGCCGAGCACATCCAGCATCTGCTGCTGGGTGGTGATGGTGAAATCCTCCTTCCCATGGCGAGTTATGAGCACCCTGCGAATTCCCGCCACCACCTCATCTACGGATGCGCCTTCGGAGTAAAGGATGTCAATCTCCATCAGGCCCTCCCGGTTGAAGAGCTCCAGGCCTCGGGTGGTTGGTATATACACTGTATCGTCCATGTCAAAGCTCAGGATCTGTCCTTTGGACTCCATGGTTCCGATAACGCGAAAACGGTCACCGCCGATACGGATGCGCTGCCCTAAAGGATTCCCCGTGCTGAACAGTTCTTTGCGCATCTTGCTGCCCAATACGGCAAAAGCACGTGGTGCGTCCGGATCGTCAGCCGGCAGGAACCTCCCTGCACTAACTTTAATATGAAGGACAGCAGGCATTTCCGGCCCGACACCATAGATCGTAGTACGGCGACGCTTCCTGCCACCCTCAACCTCGGCGTTTCCCTGGATCGACGGGACGACGGCCTCCACATGCGGGACCCTTCGCAGTGCCTCGGCATCACCGAGCGTCAGAAGGCGCACTGTCCCAAGGATGCCGAGCGGAGTACCCATGGTAGTTACGCGTCCTGGGTTGATCCCGATCAAGTTGGTGCCGAACTGCGTGAATTCCGAGACCACAAAGCGGTTCAGACCCTCGCCGATGGAGGTGAGAAGTACCACCGCGGCAATCCCTACCGCAATACCGAGCCCTGTCAGGAAGCTGCGCATCCGTTGAGCCGTGATGGAACCGGTCGTGAGTCGTATGAAATCTCTGATCAGCAC
>JAJSZR010000149.1 GCA_030262715.1 Deltaproteobacteria bacterium | reverse complement strand
TGGGTGATCATTTACCGCGGAGACAACCGGGTCGAAACCATTAGAGAGCAGATGGGCGGCAAGGGGTATGCCATCGGTTTCGAAGGCGCCATTTCATATATAAACGACCAGCTTCCCCAAAACGAGCAGATCGGCCAGGCCCTTCGCCAAGAAATTCGCATGGTTCCCGAAATTGCGGTCAGGGAACTGGTGGCCAACGCCCTCATTCATCAGGATTTCAACATCACCGGCGCAGGACCGATGGTGGAAATCTTCACGGACCGGATGGAAATTTCCAATCCCGGAGTTCCCCTTATTGATACCCTGCGTTTCATCGACGAACCGCCGCGGTCCCGAAACGAAGCCTTGACTGCAATCATGCGACGCATGAATATTTGCGAGGAGCGCGGCAGCGGTATCGACAAGGTAATTTTTCATGTTGAGTTCTTTCAGCTTCCGGCCCCTGATTTCCGAAACGCCGGGAGCAGCACTGTTGCGGTTCTATACGGCCCCCGCCAGTTTGCACAGATGGATCGGGAAGAGCGCATTCGCGCCTGTTATCAGCACGCCTGTCTTTTATACGTTTCAGGAAAGCGCATGGCGAATGTGACACTGCGTAAGCGTTTGGGAATCAAGGAATCGAGCTATACCCTGGCATCACGAATTATCAGCGACACCATTGATGTCGGCCTGATCCGGCTGCACAGCGGAACACGGAGGGATGCCTGCTATGTACCCTTCTGGGCATAAAAATTATGTCATCCAAAGGCGGGCCGCAACCTGCCATATGCAAGATAACTATATATTTACAGGTAGTTGCCAATGTAGCGCCATGTCACAAGAAGCCCCCGGCACGCTATCGATACGTTGACAAGTGTTGCAAGTCCAATTAAATAAAAAACCACCGGCTTCGATTGCTTCATTATCCCACCGGTGAATAGCTGGAATTGGTGGATAAAAGAGGAACTATTCTTCGGACGTTCCAGCAAGCAGTTGAGCCTGCCTCAAGAATAAATCAATAGTCTCCTGTCCAAATCCGCCACTCTGTTGCGCAAAGTTAGCTGCCTTCCTATAATACTTTGAGGCCTTTTGTTTCTCTCCCATGGCCTCATAGACTTCGGCATATCTATGCAAGCCGTCAATCTGGTCCGGATATTTCTTCATGAGTATCCGGCACGTATCCTCTGCTTCTGCCAGCCTTCCATCCTTGATAAGTTCATTAACTTTGTTGGATAACATATCCAGATCAGTATATATAAAGGTTCCGCCCACAGCGGGATTATTCAAACAACATTTTTTATACTTTTTCCCACTGCCGCAGGGGCAGGGTTCATTTCTACCGGGTTTTTTCATATGCAAGTTCATTATTCAACAAAATTGTCATTACAGGATTACATAGCGCAGGAAGCCTGGAAACAGGCGCACCTGGATCATTGTCCTCTGCATCCCGAGGGAGGATGCGGTTTTGCCAGGCATGGAACATATGCAAGGAAGTTCCCGGAATACTGCCTGATAGCCCGCTATTACTGCCCGAAAGGACACACGACAATAGGATTGATCCCCGACTTCTTCTGCTCACGTCTTCCCGGGACATTAGATGAGGTGGAGCAGGCTGTCAATGTGGCGCAGGAGAGTGCAAGTCAGGAAGAGGCTGCGGAAAAACTGCGTCCGGAAATAACCCCGGCATCGGCCCTGCGCTGGCTCAGACGCAGGATAAGATATGTCAAAGACACATTGATCACTGTAGCGGGTCTAATTCCTGTTGGCTGCACTCCCACTCTGGAGTCTTTCCGGCATAGCTTCTCCACTGAAAGAGTACTTGTGAAGCTGCGTGAAGTTGCTCTGGTTTTTCTCCCCGTGCTTCCTCCTGTGGTCGGTTTCGGCCCCCGCTTCACGGCCAGGTATTCCTGAAGATTTGGTTCCAACAATCGATGGGGACTGTCTTGATGGTTCCTGTCGCATAAAGTGGCTTCTGATAATAATTCATACCATTTCAGGAGGGGCTTTATGAAAAAAGACTATGCGGACCTTGACCAAGAGGTCGCCCTGTTCCGATTCGGGGTGATTGCTGACCTGGTGCATCTGCCGCCTGGAACCAAAGGGCTTTACAGCAAGCTCAGGGAAAAGGCCGGTAAAGAATACGTCATTCCCGGTTCACGCCGTACGGCAGTAGCCCAGGAGACTATTCGGGACTGGCTGAAAAAGTACAGACAGGGAGGCTTTGACGCCCTGCTGCCTAAAAGCCGCACAGATAGGGGCAAACCAAGGAAACTACCCCGTGAGGTTTCCGACCTCTTGCTGGCTGCCAAAGAGGAAGATCCTGATCTGACCGTGCCCCTGGTGATTAAAAAGGTCAGGGAGTCAGGCCGGGTGCCGGATGATATCCGCATGCCGCAGTCCACAGTGTACAAACTGCTGGCACGCAACGGGCTGATGCGCAGGAAGAACGAACCGGCAAATGATCATCGGCGTTTTTCCTACCAGTATGCCGGGGACCTGTTCATGAATGATGTCATGCACGGCCCGGCAGCCAGAGATGGCGACAACCGGAAACGGAAAACATACCTCATCGCCTTTATTGATGACGCAACCAGGGTGATCCCCTATGCAGCCTTTGCCCATTCTGAAAGCACTGCCGCCTTCATGCCGGTTTTCAAGTAGGCGGTCATGCGCAAGGGCATTCCCCAGAGGCTGTTTGTGGATAACGGCTCTGCCTTCCGTTCCCGGCATCTCACCCTGGTCTGCGCAAAACTCGGTATCACCCTGATCCATTCAAGGCCATATTTTCCTCAGGGAAAGGGAAAAATCGAAAGATGGTTCAGGACCGTACGGCTTCAGTTTCTGCCAGCCCTTACAGACAAAGACAAGAGCAGCCTGGAGGCCATCAACAGCGCTTTGTGGGCATATGTGGAGATGGAATATCACCGTGCTCCGCACCGCATACTGGGAGAATCGCCCCTTGAGCGCTGGGCCAGGACAGGAGAGCGTGTTCGTTATCCTGAGCCGGGTGTTGACCTGGATGATCTCTTTCTGTTCGAGACTAAACGCAAGGTCATAAAGGATCGTACTGTCAGCCTCAACGGCATGGTGTACGAAGTTGACGCAGCCCTGGTGGGTGAAACAGTTACTTTGCGCTATGATCCCGGCAACCAGGGTAAAACAGTTGAAGTCTGCCATAAGGGGCGTCATGTCCAGCACGCCCAAATCCTTGACACCTGTGCCAACTGTTTTGTGAAACGGCATCGTCCATCAGGGACAATACAGGAAGTGGAGGACAAAGCTGAGAACGTCCTAAAACAGCCCTCTTTGCCACCACAGCCTGTGGACTTCAGCAAGATCACCAGAAACATGGGAGGGAAAGAGGATGTATAGGAAAACATACGCTCTGACCCGGCACCCCTTTGAAAAAGATCTGGCTCCGGATGAATTTTTCGCCTCACATGCAGCAAGTGAACTGGAGGCCAGGATCAACTATTTGTTACAACTACGTGGCATTGGGCTTGTTACCGGTGAGGTGGGCAGCGGCAAGACCTGCATCTGCAGAAAAGTGGCATCGTCTCTTCATGCCGGCCTGTACAAGGTCTTTTATGTCTCCCTGACCACGGGCAGTGTTGCTGACATATACAAATCAATCGCCTGGGAAATGGGCCTGAGTACTGAGCGCAGCCTGGCCGCTCTCTATCGTTCCATTCAACAGGAGGTGAACCGGCTATGCCTGGAATCAAAGATCAGGCCGGCGCTCATTATTGATGAGGCCCAGTATCTCAGGAATGAAGTCCTCGAAAACCTGCGGCTTTTGACCAACTATGAGATGGACTCGCAGAACAGGCTTTGCATGCTCTTTGTGGGACAGGCTGAGCTCAGAAGACGGCTTGCAATGTCGGTTCATGAACCACTGGCCCAGCGGCTGGTGGTGCGGTATCACATCTCAGGCCTGACAAAACATGAACTGCCTGAGTATCTTCAGCACAGGCTGCGGTTAGCCGGAACCGAAATGGAACTCTTTAGTCCACAGGCCATTGAAGCTATAATATTCCAGGCCACCAACGGCCTGCCACGGAAAGTGAACCTGCTTGCTCATCTCGCCCTTAATATTGCAGCCCTGGAAAATACACAATCCATAACCGGTGAGCACATAATGACAGCAGTAGAGGAAATGGGATAACCATTTTTTCATAAGGTTCCGGTGAAACAGAGGTGAGCTCTGCTGGGAAGCAACTCACCAAGGGATAACCGGAATGAGGGCGGAGAATATCGCCGTCGGGGAAGTCTTCGGGCTTCCCCTTTTTATCTATTCTCTGTTCTCTCTATGCCTCAAAAAACCCTGGGGTTTGGGGCGAAGCCCCAAGTACAATGTCAATGATCAGCTTCCAGTGTAGGTGGATGTATTAGAAAGATTGCAGAAGCACCACCGTATTTTAATGTGATTAATTTATAGTGAAATAACGTGGAAGACAACAACAAGGTGGTTGCTTATGTCTGAAACATCTGAAAAGAGCTTCGAAACCATTATCGAATTCCATTTGTTGGAAAACGGTTATCTTAACGTTCCGAAAAACAGCTTTGACCGAGAACATGGGGATTTCGGGATCGTCCATCAGTAAGTAAATAACTCTTCTATCAGGCAGGAATTACAGATGAAAACAGCGCGTTTCAGGGGCATAGTGTAAGGGGTAAAGATTTTTTCGGAGCAAATCCAATGCAGTTACAGGACGTTAAAAAACTGATCCAGAACGGCGAGTCTGAGACCGTTGAATTCAAAAGGTCCACGGGTCAGCGCACAACTGCCGCTAAAACCCTTTGCGGTATGCTGAACGGAACAGGAGGTATGGTTCTTTTTGGCGTAACCGACAAGGGCAATCCTGCCCAGGCGACGCTGTTCGATTTCATGCAAGGAGGGCCAAGGGATGAATAAACTTGCGCCTAAAGAATACGGCGGAGAGTTCCTGTTGTATCAGGCCGAGGATGGCCGCACGCGCATCCAAGTCCAGATGCATGGCGAAACGGTCTGGCTGACAATCAACCAGATGGCCGAGTTGTTCCAGGTAAACAAATCAGGCATAAGTCGCCATTTGAAAAACATGTATGAGTCCGGTGAATTGGTGCAGGCGGCAACTGTTGCAAAATTTGCAACAGTTAAGACCAATCCGTCCATAACCAATTCCCGGGCGTGTTGAGAGGCTCATTACGTACGAACCGCCTTTCGACCTCCGTGATCGAGAGGAAAACTACCGGATCGCCTGGGAAGAATTCAAACGAAGGCGGTTATGGATTTTGGATTCGTGAACCGCAATAGGCAAAGACAATCAAGAGCGTTCAGGGATAAGTGAGCCTGAAACCTTCGATTTGTTGGATATTTCGATACTGGGCATTATTCGTCCCATTATGGCACTTTTGACAGGCAGAGGGACATTTCGAGTTGAAAAACGCAAAACTATATGCGATAATAACCTCCATGAGGTAATTAACGCATAGGATATTGTCATGAAGCCGGTTGAGTTCATCAAGGATCG
>JAJSZR010000148.1 GCA_030262715.1 Deltaproteobacteria bacterium | reverse complement strand
GTGGTCTTGTTGCCTTCAGTGTTGGCCATAAATACAAGACATCCAGACCGAATGATCTGGGAGCAAGGGTTTATGGCGGAGGGTTTGAGGCCGAGTACGCAGAGGCAGTGCTTGAAAAGGCCGGAACCATGCTGGAAGAGATCGAGACACTACAGGAAGAGCGCGAAATAAAGGTGGTGCAGGGTGACGAGGTACTGTGGAAACAGCCCCTTGATCCTGATGCAGACATAACGTGGGACCCAGTGCGTGGTGTTTTGCGTATCAAACAATCATAGATTGATCATTCGGTTTCTGCGGGATTTTTCACAGGATTTACATGATTTCTCTTCCTAAAACCCTTGGATAGTGTCGGGCAGTTAGTCATGTTATATCCTGATTCTGCTGAAAATACCCTATCTGCTGTTTTGCTTCGGTTTCCCGCCCAAGGCGGCAATACAATCCCGTCCTTGGTGCCGCCTGGCGGGAAAAGGATTCCTTTCCACAGAATCATGAATCATAGAGGTGAAGTATGAGCCAGTACAAAATACATCCCATTGTGATGGGAACAAAGATCTTTGATAAAGGTATGATGACCTATCAACATGGCTATGGACAACCTTATACCATACCTATCTATTGCTGGTATCTGGAAGGTGGCGACCGGAAGGTCCTGGTAGATACAGGAGAAATGAGTCCGCTCCAATCTGAAGATAGAGAAAGATCCATTGGAGGAAAGATCTATAAATTTGAGGAAGGGCTGGGCTTATGGGGCCTGACTCCAGAATCTATCGACGTCGTTATCCATACCCATTTACATAATGATCACTGCGAAAACGATTACAAATGCACCAATGCCACATTCTATATACATGAGAAAGAATTGGAGCGGATACATAATCCCCATCCGTTGGATTTCCGATATCTGGAAGATTATATCCTGGACGTGGAAGAGGCCGGGCAGATCAAAATAGTAACCGGAGATGAGGAAATTCTTCCAGGAATCCGTGTCATCCATACGCCGGCTCATACAGAGGGAGGGTTAACGGTACTGATAGATACCTCTCAAGGGAAAGCGGCCATAACAGGATTCTGTGTAATCATGGAAAACTTCTATCCCCCAAAAGAGATAACGGCAATGGAGATGGATGTTATCCCGCCCGGGACCCATGTCAATGCATACAAGGCATATGACATAGTGCTAAAGGTTAGAGATATGGCCGAGATATTGCTGCCGCTTCATGAACCCAAATTTGCCTCTATTGACACAATTCCGGGGAGAAAGGAGTGATATCCATAAGGTTTAAGATTTTCACAGTTGGCCTTAGTGAAACTTGTTCATATTCAGGGCCAAAAATAATTGTAGACGTTCACAGGTTCAGAGTTAACTGTCCTCTTTGCATGGGAAAAGCTCAGAGGACCTACCTCATCCCGGAAAAGGAAACTTCCTATGGCCAAGCGTTTCAGGTGTGAGCTTATTTCCTGGGCCAGGATCTATGGATTAACCCGGCGCCTCAGTCTCAGAATTCTTAAAACTGCCTTTCGGCCTGATCTTGTTGTGGCCATCGGCCGGGGAGGATACGTTCCCGCCCGCATTGTGTGTGATTTTCTGGAAATAAGTGACCTTACCGCTATAAAAATCGAACACTGGGGCATGGGAGCGCAAAAGCAGGATGCTGCGCTTCTCCGTTTCCCGTTAAATATAGATATCTCCGGTCAGAAGATCCTGGTTGTGGATGATGTTACTGACACCGGTGATACACTCCGAACCGCCTCAACCTATCTCCTCCAGCAACACCCGGCTGAAGTTCGAACAGCCGTGATCCAGCACAAGACCAGCTCCCATTTTTTGCCGGATTATTATGGCCAGAAGATAGTCAAGTGGCGTTGGATTATCTATCCCTGGGCAGTGGTGGAAGACCTCACAGGATTTCTCAGGCAGATGGGTCCGGCACCTCAGTCCTTTGATGAGGCGACTAAGCGTCTGATTGCCGACTACGACCTTCAGCCTCCGCAGCGCCTTCTAGAAAATATCTGGTTCCTCAACAAAGGAAAGATCCCGAATCCATCAAGAAAAACCATCACAGATAGAAAAGAAGTATTTTGATCACCCCAATGGGATTGACAAGACCACCCAATTTATTCTTGGCTTATGCGGAAATTGAAACAACGCCCTTGATGGGATATTTTCAGCAGGATTATCTATCGATTTTTTCCCATTTAAGTTATGATTATCTTGTTACTTAATCGCCAGATCATTTTCACCAGGAGGACAGTATGCCTGACCCAACCAGGAAAGATAAAGAAAAGGCAGTAGATATAGCCATTGCCCAAATACAGAAACAGTTTGGGAAGGGAGCCGTAATGAGGCTTGGAGACCGCGGCGGTGTGGAAGATATCGCGGTAATTCCAACAGGCTCCATTGCGATTGACCTGGCAACCGGTGTTGGGGGCATACCTCGAGGCAGGATAATGGAAATATTCGGCCCGGAGTCTTCGGGAAAAACCACCCTGGCCCTGCACATGATTGCCGAAGCCCAGAAGCAGGGTGGCATAGCTGCCTTTGTGGATGCGGAACATGCCATGGACCCGGTCTATGCCGGCAAGCTTGGCGTAAATACCGATGACCTCCTGATCTCCCAGCCGGATTATGGTGAACAGGCCCTTGAGATCGTTGATGCCCTGGTGCGTAGCGGAGCAGTGGACATCATAGTAGTGGATTCAGTGGCTGCCCTGGTCCCAAAGGCGGAGATAGAAGGGGAAATGGGAGACCAGCACATGGGACTCCAGGCCCGGCTGATGTCTCAGGCCCTCAGGAAGCTCACAGGCAATATCAATCGCACCAAAACGGCACTGGTCTTCATAAACCAGATCCGCATGAAAATAGGGGTGATGTTCGGCAGTCCTGAGACCACAACCGGTGGAAATGCCCTTAAGTTCTATTCAACCATGCGCATAGACATAAGGCGTATAGCTGCTCTCAAGGAAGGAGCGGACATCATAGGAAACCGGACCAGAGTAAAGATAGTCAAGAACAAAATAGCTCCTCCATTCAAAACCGCCGAGTTTGATATATACTACGGAGAGGGAATTTCCAGAGAAGGCTCTATAATCGACTTGGCTACGGCAGTGGATATAATCGAGAAAAGCGGTGCATGGTATTCATACGATGGAGAAAGGCTGGGGCAAGGCCGTGAAAACGTACGGACCTTCCTGAAGGCCCACCCGAATGTTGCGGACCAAATAGAGCAGCAAGTGAGGGAAACATACGACATTAAGAGGCCCAAGGTCCAGGAGCAGGTCGGGGAACCCGCCTGATTTTTATTGGATGGACTGATGAACATCGAACATCGAACGTCCAACATCGAACGTCGAATAGGAAAAGATAAACTACTAAAAAAATGAAGAAACAGAAATAGCCGTTGAATGTCACGCGGCGCAAGCGCCTGCGCTGCGCGTCGGTATTGGATATTCGTTTTTCATTCGATGTTGAACGTTCGATGTTCGATGTTGAACGTTCATCTTTTTTATGTCTTCTTTCGTGTTTTCGTGATTAATTTTGAGTAGTTTCTTAATCGCACAGGTCCAATAATCTAAACAGGAAAGGCTCTGCCCATGAAGAAGTTGTCTGGTAATCAAATTCGCAGCCTCTTTTTAGATTTCTTTTCAAGAAATGGCAGTGAGATAATCCCAAGTTCCCCATTGATCCCAACAGAAGACCCTTCACTCCTCTTTACTAATTCCGGTATGGTCCAGTTCAAGAAGGTATTTCTTGGAGAGGAGGCCAGGCCTTATGCGCGCGCGGCCTCTTGCCAGAAATGCGTGAGGGCCGGGGGCAAGCACAATGATCTTGAAAACGTTGGATATACTGCCCGCCACCACACTTTTTTTGAAATGCTGGGAAATTTTTCCTTTGGAGACTACTTCAAAAGAGACGCTATTTCCTTTGCCTGGGAGTTCCTTACAAAAGAAATCGATCTGCCTGTAGAAAATCTGTGGGTCACGGTATTCCGGGACGACGACGAAGCAGCAAAACTCTGGCCGGAGATAACCGGTATTTCCCCTGATCGGGTGGTACGTCTCGGAGAAAAAGACAACTTCTGGGCCATGGGGGATACCGGGCCCTGTGGACCCTGCTCGGAGATACTCATCGACCAGGGACTGGATGTAGGCTGTGGCAGGCCGGACTGCAGAGTGGGCTGTGACTGCGATCGCTTTCTTGAGCTCTGGAACCTGGTGTTCATGCAGTTCTTCCGGGATGAATCCGGCAGGATGACCCCCCTTCCAATGCCGTGCATCGATACCGGCCTGGGGCTTGAGCGCACGGCCGCGATATGCCAGGGGAAACAGAGTAATTACGATACCGACATCTTCGCAGGTCTGTTAGCACGCATGGAAGAGCTGTCAGGCCGGGCCTATGGCCAGGACAAGCAATCAGACGTGGCCATGAAGGTCATAGCTGATCATGCCAGGGCCAGCGCCTTTCTTATTGCGGATGGACTCATCCCTTCCAATGAGGGAAGGGGATATGTGTTAAGGCGCATTATCCGCAGGGCAGTCCGGTACGGAAAGGTCATCGGGCTTAAGGACCCCTTCATAAGCTCTGTGGCTGACGTTGTTGTCAGAGAAATGGGTGAAACCTATCCGGAACTGAAAAAGGCCTCGGCCTTTCTGGGGAAGGTCATAGACCACGAGGAATCCCGCTTTGCAGAGACGCTGGAATTCGGGCTACGCCTCCTTGACGATGAGATAGCCAAACTCAGGAAGGAGCAGAAGGCCCAAATCCCCGGGGATTTTGCCTTCAAGCTCTATGACACCTACGGCTTACCTGTGGATATACTCCTTGATGTGGCCAGAGAAGAGGATATGGGGCTTGACCGGGCAGGTTATGAACAGGCTCGGTCAGAGCAGAGAGAGCGGTCGAGAAAGGCCCGTCATGACACGGTTACTGAAGAATTACCACAGGTATACAGGGAACTGTTGAGCTCAAATCTGGGTAACAGATTCGTCGGATATGATACCACATCCCATAAATCAGAGATTCTCGCCCTTGTAAAACAGGGCCGACCTGTCCAGCGAGCCTCTGCAGGCTGGTGCGGAGAGCTCATTACCTCGGAGACACCATTTTATGCAGAGTCAGGTGGTCAGGTAGGCGACAGGGGTTGGGTGGAAGGACCTTCAGGCAGGGCCGAAGTAATAGATACCTTCCACAGGGGAGACCTCATAATACACAGCATAGAGGTAAAACATGGTGATCTGGAGTCAGGAGATTCCATAAAGCTCGAGGTATCAGAGGACCTCAGAAAAAATACGGCTTGCAACCACACCGCTACTCACCTCCTCCACAGTGCCCTCAGACAAGTCCTTGGAGAACATGTGAAGCAGGCAGGCTCCATGGTAGCCCCTGACAGGCTGCGTTTTGATTTTACCCACTTCTCGGCCTTGACACCGGATGAGATCAGACAAGTTGAAGACCTGGTAAATGAACAGATCAGAGAGGACAGAGAAGTCAAAACAGAGATCCTTTCCTATAAAGAGGCAATAGGCCGTGAGGCAATGGCCCTGTTCGGGGAAAAG
>JAJSZR010000147.1 GCA_030262715.1 Deltaproteobacteria bacterium | reverse complement strand
AGGAAACTTTTTCCTTCGGGCCATTGAATATGATCCAATTATTGCCAAGGTTCTTCGAATAGTGGCAAAAGAAGAAGCAGTGGTAAAAAATTTTGAGGAAAGTCCGGCTAACAGGATCTTGAAATGGTTTAAAGAACAGCCAATCGAGTCATTTTAGCTGAATCAATCTTTCATTGTCCCCAATTCTCATGCCAATCTGAAGATACTCGGCTTAATCGGCGGCAAATTCCTTCCTTACCACGGCCAGATCTTTTATCCGGCACTATCTATCAGTCCAGCGGGCTTCCGCATGCACACTCGATTTCATGAAAGCAATCAGCCACCTCCCAGCCGTGAATTACGGGACGCCATTTCTGAATGAACTTACAGGTACTTTTGAACCTCTTTGAGTTCTTCAGTCTTTGCAGCCCATACCACTGCGGAAGTAGTAACTCCAGGAAAACGAGGAGAAAAACTCCCCTTACCCGATTCGCTGTTCCTATCATGTAGCATGAAGTAACTTGTGAGAAATGGCTTTTACTTTTTCCCAATCCTTTGATGTATGCTCTGCCTGCCATAAGTCATAATTTTTTTGCAAATTCAATTCAACTATAAATCAGGTGTAGTATCAAAAGCCCGTGATAAACGCAATGCCCTATCAGGAGTAACTGAAGCGCTCCTATTTAAAATTTTGACAGGGTCTTTCTTGAAACACCAAGGATAGAGGCCACTCAATCCTTATTGGTTAAGTGTTTTTTATGAATTGTGATGATTCACTGCATCTGCAAAAGGCTCTCCCGGCTATAGGCTCAAGAAAATCAAGTAGTTGTATATTTCTCAGAAAGCATTTATTATTCCAACAGATGATTTATACTTGTTGGGAATACTAAATTCTAAACTGGTAGCATATTGGTTTCACGCAACTTTACCTCTTTTAAGGAGCGCTTTCTTTGAGTCAAGCAAGGTTTTTATGAAGGACTTACCTGTGTTGCCTATTTCCATCTCCCAAAAAGCCCCCATCATTGAACTCGTTGAAAAAATCCTTGCCGCTCCAGACAGCCCCGCTGTTCCCCGCCTCGAAAAGGAAATAGACTCTCTTGTTTATGACCTCTATGGTCTAACTACTGACGAAATCGACATTGTGGAAGGTAGATACAGACAGAAAACTCGATAAAAATGGTCAAGTTTTGTTAACCAAATACGTAAATAAAATATTTGACTAAATTATCCATAATGGATATAATTTTTAAAACAGACGGGCTTCAAAAGGAATTCAATACCAAGAAGCTTCTTGTGAGACGTCATGGACAAAAAAGGGGCAAAATAATAGATCGACGTCTTTCTCAACTTCGTGCGGCTGCCGTTTTGGATGACTTACGGAATTTGCCTGGGCGGTGTCATGAACTGAGAGGAGATCGGGCCGGACAATTATCCCTGGATTTGGATCATCCCTACAGACTCATTTTTAAACCAACTGATAATCCACCGCCAATCAGACCGGACGGTGGCATAGATTGGACAAGGATTTCCGCTGTTACCATCCTGGGTGTGGAGGATACACATGGATAGCGCTATTCAGAATCAGTATGTGCCGGATCACGTTGTTCCTCCAGGCGAGATTCTTTTAGAGACTCTCCAAGAGAGGGGAATGTCTCAGGCCGAACTTGCGGAAAGAACAGGGAGACGGGAAAAAACCATTAACGAGATAGTCAAGGGGAAGGCCCCTATAACATCGAAGACCGCGGTGCAGCTGGAAAGGGTATTGGACGTTCCGGCCGGCTTCTGGAACAATCTCGAACAAAATTACCGTGCAGACCTTGCCCGTATTGAAGAACACCACAGTTTGACAAAAGAGATTCGCTGGCTGGATAACTTTCCCATCAAAGAATTGAATCAAAAGGGATGGATTGGTTTTAATGAAGACAAGGTAGAGCAGTTAAAAAAACTTTTGAATTTTTTTGGCGTTGCTTCACCTAAGCAATGGCACGAAGTCTGGGAGGCCGGCACAGTTTCCTTCCGAAAATCACCAGCTTTCAGAAGTAATCCCTGGTCGATGGCCGCCTGGCTCCGATACGGAGAATTGGCCGCCATGGGAATCGATTGTCGACCTTATGATAAGTCCGGATTTAAAAAGGCTCTGGCGGAGATCCGGCTGCTTACAGCCCAACCGCCTGAAGTATTTGTCCCGAAGACGAAACAACTTTGTGCTGAAGCAGGAGTCTCAGCTATTTTCGTTCCCGAACTGAAAAAAACCAGGGTCAGCGGTGCAACCAAATGGCTTACACCTAATAAGGCTCTCATTCAGTTGAGCCTCAGATATAAAAGTAACGATCAGCTTTGGTTCACTTTTTTCCATGAGGCGGGACATATTCTGTTACACGGCAAAAGAGAAGTATTCGTCGATAACGAGGAGAATAAAGGCTCCAAGGAAGATGAAGCCAACAAGTTTGCCGCTAATTTTTTGATCCCTATGCCAGAAATTCAAAAGTTCTTATGCTCTGTTAAAAAATCGAGGATCAGCAAGGCAGCCATTACAAGGTTTTCAAGAGAAATAGGGATCGCTCCAGGAATCGTGGTCGGAAGACTCCAGCATGAAGGAATTTTGCCCCGCAGCCATTGTAATGATCTGAAAGTTTTTTATGAGTGGAGTAAGTGATATGTTATCCATCAAGAACCTGAAAATGAAAAAGGTTAAGGACTTTTTCCCTTCCAGGGAAGCTGTCAGGGAAATCCGTAATTCTCTTGAGCAAAAGACGGAAAAGGATTTTCGCGACTTTGCCCGCTCAAAACAAAATGTGCGTGAGCAAGCTCATATAAAATCCCTCGATTAAATTGGGTTTTTTTGAGGCATTGTCCTCACTTTTGATATCCCAAAATCCCTTATCAATACCCGCGTCGAAAGAAAACCTTGTGAACTAGGGAACGCAATTTCTGAATGAACTTTACAGGTACTTTTGAACCTCTTTGAGTTCTTCAAGTCTTGGCAGTCCGTCATGAAAATTCGCCACCTGCTCGCAGTGCTCGCTCGACAGCTTAACCCAACCTACGAAATATCAACAATAACCCGATGAAGTGACCACGATGCAATATCTTCACGCACAAACAAAAAAAGGGGGGGGACATATTATTTCTTTACGGTGACGACACACAAAGGAACCAAATTCCTATGTGAAATGGGCATGGAAGGGCAATTCTGGCACAGCCCACCCTACAAATTGCTCAATGGATCAATTATGAGCTTTATAAACATTGAAACGGAAATGATGGTCGTTTTTAACAATTTTTGGGCTTGGTTAAAGTCTCGGTCGCCTGTGATGAAATAATTGGCATTTGAAGCAATGGCACAGACAAGAAATTTTGCATCCTTCTGGTCGCGGGAAAAATCAATGGATTTGGTTCAATTGTTGACGTTGATCTGTCAAGAATATCGAACCAACGCTTGAGGATATCAGCCGGCAGCCTGAATTTGTCACGGCCGAGCACTTCCTTGTACTCGGTCATTATCTCAGGTGAGACTATCCAATCTACAGCAAGATTGCCTGCTGCGAACAGGATCACACGTTCTGGTTTCTTATCCTTGAGGATGCCTGAAATAAGGACATTGGTATCAATGATAAGCTTCACTGCTCAGCCCGGTATGCGGCAATTTCAACCGCGATTTCATCCTCACTTATCGACCGTGCTTCCGGGAGGCCTTGGGTCTGTTTTAATAGGGCCTGCAAGTCAGCAAGATAGACGTCCTTGTCATCCTCGGCAATCATTACAACTTTAACGCGTTGTCCTGGCTTGAACGGGAGGCTTTTCAAAGTAAGACTGTCTTTGTTTTTGATGGTTACATATTTTTTATAGGCTAACATGATAACTCTCTATATTGACAATGATTTTGGTGGGCATGGGCTAAGCCGGTGGGAGTTGGGTGAATGAGATGAAACCCAATAATGATGCCGTTGCAAAAGCTCCTCTCGGGATGTATACGGGAAAATTGCTATGTAAGTAATCTTAGTGTTCCACGATACTTATCTCCTTTTCAGAGACTTTTATATTAATATTTTAGCATAGAGAAGCTTTTTTATCAAAGATATGACTGCACTAATATTGGGCATCCTTCATTTACTCCCAAAAAAAGAGCGCCGCGAAAAAAGATCAAGGGTCTTTATTACAATTTTACGTCTTTCCATAAAGATCTTCCTCTAACGATAGTGAAATTCATAAAAGAGCAATTTGCCGGAGCTCAGGTGGGCGATTGGGGAAATCTTAGCCGCTCTCCATTGCTGTCAATGGCCATAGACTCAAATATGCTTTTAGGATCACATTGATAAGCTGTCGGAAATACTTGCTGAGAAATCGAAGGCCTCACTTAAAGATGTAAACAAAAAACTACATTGTCATTATTTTGAAAATTATTTTGATGGAATTGGCGCCCGAACAATAATCGTTGAGAATGATTATATAGATAGAGATTTTCTGTGCGTGAAATTGCGGGACGTGATTGAAAAGATTGATAAGTGTGATAACGGTATGAGCAAATGAAACGCTATTTATTCATTGTTAATCCTAATGCCGGCCGCGGTAAAGGGCAAAAAATAATCCCCATATTGAAAGATTATTTGCATCGGCACAGTATACCTCACGAAGTATGGGAAACCAGCGCTCGTTCGGAAGCCGTCGTCCTCACTCAGGATGGGATTAAGGCTGGCTTCGATGTTCTGGTCGCTGTGGGTGGCGACGGCACCATCCATGAGGTAGCTAACGGCATCATACGTTCAAACGAATCGAGACCATTAGGTGCTATTCGGGTCGGTTCGGGCAATGATTTCCTGCGCTATTTCAAATTTCCGACAGACCTCGAACAAGCGATGGCGATCTTACTACAAGGACGGGAAATAACCATTGACGCTGGTAAGGTGGGAAACCATTATTTTGTCAATGCCATTGGCGTCGGGTTTGATGCCGAAGTGGGCTATGAAATGCTTAAAATCCAATGGTTGGCCGGTACAGCAGTTTATGTGTATGCTGTTTTCAAGCGATTGCTGAAATTCCGGACACCCTATGTCAAAGTTGTAGCAGATGATTTCACCTTTGAAGGACCCATAACCCTCGTTACTGTGGGTAACGGTACCTCCTCCGGTGGCGGTTTCATGCTTACCCCGCAGGCAAAGATGGATGACGGCTGGTTTGATGTCTGTCTGGTTAAAGCCGTTCCTCGCTGGAAAGTTATGACCATTTTACTGCGCGTATTAACCGGCAGCCATATCCACCATCCCGATGTGATTATGACCCGTGCTAAAAAAGTGGTGATCGACAGTGCACAGGATGAATTGTTAGCCCATCTTGAGGGCGAATTTGCAGACCTGGATTCGCATCATATAGAAGTCAATCTGATCCGGAGCTGTCTGCGGGTTATTGTGCCGTGAATAGTTTAATCTGACATAGAAGCAATCAGCCGCCTCCCAGCCAGTCGGCAAAGAGCCGGATTGCAGGCTGTTTAACACCGATTTTCACAGAAAGTTAAATCGACATAATCTTCCCCCAATTTTTGAACACTGAAACCACTTTCGGCTGATCTGCTTTTTCGACCCGAACAGACATCGCG
>JAJSZR010000146.1 GCA_030262715.1 Deltaproteobacteria bacterium | reverse complement strand
GTCTTTTGTTAGATGGTCCATTACACAGATAGCATACAAAATTAAATTTCATTTGTCTACGCCTCTTCTCACTTTTTTTTAAAAAAATGTGGGGGGGAGTGAATGATTACCGACCCGGAGCAATACCCCTATACCACAAAACCTCGCACACAACCGGGCTTCTTGAACAATGGATTGAGATCGACCTTCCAGGATCGACTCAATCCTTTATAGGCCGCCATTTGCGACGGTTTGAATTGTCTTTTCTAGTAACTGGCACACAACTTCCGTGCTTGATTTAAGTTCACCGAACTGCACTGGGCATTTATTTCTTCTTTTCTTTTTTCGATTTTCGTTTTTCCTTTGGATTAAGCTGGGCCTTTTTCTGTTGTTCCCTTTTGCCTTTGTCTTTTTTTCCCTTATCACCCATTCTGTTTCTCCTTGTTTGTAAATGAATTGCGCCGGACTGTGGCGGCGAAATCCCGTCTTCGGTTGCGGATTCACTTCATGCATTCTCCACCCGTTGTTATGTGAACTACATGATTTTTTAGCCAGTTCGTGAAGGTTTTACGTATGAGGTTTCCTGCAGAAAGATCAAGAATGATTTTTTCTTGCTCATCCACAGTCGCCTCAATCTGAAATAGAAATTATCGCTTCATGAAGCTCAAGAACTTCAAAGAGCGAAAGATAGCGCATCATGCAAGCCGCTTATAAAGTTCCTTGTTCTTGGACAATACTCGATGCATTGCCGCTTCAAAGTCTGGTTCCGGTTGGGATATAAGATCCTCAATAGATGCTGTAACGAACTGATCAGGCAATAGATCGAACTTTTCTGCTTTTTCCTTAAGGATTGCGGCTTTTGAATCATCGATTTCCACAGTGATTCTCGCCATGACAGAGTCCTCCGATTATCAGTGTGCAGGCAGTATAGCCCCGCAGCATTTGGTGTTCAAGTTCTTTTCTCATATTACGGTAGAGCCTGACCTCAATATTCTATCCGCAGATTACGCAGATTTTCACAGACTGAACACGAGTCTTGTCGCACAAATTTCCGCATCTATTTTCTTGCCTGGCCTATCTGCGCCTGCCTCGTAGCTCCGGAAGATGGTACTGGGGTCATCTGCAGATTCTCCTTATGCATTTTCCACGTCCCATCATCTGGAGAGGTTTTCGTATCAAGGTAGGCAAAAAATTGCCGAGTTCATTGAGCGAATATGCCGAAAAGAAAATATCAATTCACAGGATCTGTGGATGGGTAGTCGCCGAAATTGCTAGAGATTCTTGGAATTTCATTGGTGGAAGTAGCACGCCAAGAGGGAGTTTCCACGTTTGCTATCTCCGAGGCCCTTGACAGGAAAATGAAAGATTGATTCAAATCAGTCAACAACGTTCCCCCAGTTTTCACCCAGTTTTCATTTGTTGCCTCATCGCTTGCCTATGGAAAGGTTGCCCATATTCTAAAGAGCATTTCTTCTGTTCTTGAACGGATGAAGCCAACTCCATCGGTCTTCTTAAAGCAGGCTTCCTTTAAAACTATGCACCAGACCTTTTCCGGCTTCAGACACCGGTTTACCAACGACCAAAAGCTTTGCGCCATGTTATTTGGTGTGAAAGAAGTTTTGGAACGTCACAGTTCTCTTCAGGCATGTTTTTTAGCAGGGTTGAATGACGATAACGACACAATACTTCCGGCCCTTTCTGCCTTTACAAGGGAACTGTCCATATGTACTGATGATAACTTGTAGTACCTGGTGCCATCGCCCACCAGGGGCAGCGCATGCAAGCGACTCAACCTCTTCCTCAGGTGGATGGTGCGCTCTGATGAGGTAGATCCGGGGGGATGGGAGAATGTGCCTGCATCAAATCTGATAGTCCCGGTTGATACTCATATGCATAAGATTTGTCATTTGCTTGGGCTTACAGCACGGAAACATGCAGACATGGGCACGGCAACGGAGATCACCAAGGCCTTCCGATCCATTGCTCCTGCAGATCCGGTCAGATATGATTTTTCTCTAACCCGTCTGGGAATCCGGAAAGATGCGGACATGGCCGCGTTTATGAAACAGTTCAAGGAGATCTCATTCGAAAGGTTTGAAGAAGGCATGGTCGAGCCAAAATCAAAGCCCGTATGATAGTCAGGTATAAACCGTCTCGCACGAGGATACTAAACAAGAAACAGAACCATGGACCGGAACCATTTAACCTGAATCCAGATTCCTCCACGAGTCTCCGGGCAGTCGAAATTAAGTCTTTCGTTCTTAGGGTGTTCTGGCCCTCAGCCTACCATGATTTTTCGATAGGAATGGGGAGGCCGACACGCATGAAAAACCTGGCAAACGCCTGTGACAAATGTTCTCTGTATGGTGGGAGCAGACGAAATCTGGCACGATTTCGCTGCACAAGCAGGGATTCAAGAAAGGAAATCGGAACAGTGAAGACTTCCTCAAAGTAGACAACGCGAAGGTCAAGTCTTGATTGCCCTATCTGACCGTCGTTCAGCATCATGACGTTCCACAAAAATCCCTGCAGATGTCATCGCAGTGGGCTCTCCAGGCTCTTTTGCTCGGGATTTGTGAAGCGTTTTCCATGTTTCTCTTCCAATTGGAGTAGTGTTCAGAAAGAGAAACATGAGGACAGAGAATCACGTTTTCAACATTTCTGTGTTCAAGGTCGCAAGCCTGAGTCATCACCACCACGTCAGGAGCTGTGACAACTGTAGCACCTTGAAGTATCTCAGTTTCCTCTTGTCCCTGCAAGTCCAGTGTGCCAGCTTTCCACGCAAGGACCGGACATTGGAAGATCAAATCGCCTTGCGTCAGCGGTATACCAGCCTCTACAACCTCGTACCACGTGTCAGTCATCTTCTTCCTCAAAGGTTCGTAAGCCAATTATAACCTTTGGTTTCCATCGTGGCAGATCGGCGGTTTTAAATTTCAGCGTTTCGGAAAACAGAACTTTTCGGTGGGGGGTATGAGAAAACACGCCACGCAATCTCGCTGGCTCTGGTTCTATCCGCTCCCAAAGGTCCGGCCACGGAGATGTGCTAGCAACGGCTTCGCCTGGCGAGCCCAGATATTCCTCAAGTGCTGCGTAAATAAAAGGCTGTTTCGCAGACGCATACGCCAACAGTGGCAAAATTGCCTCACGCCATAAGTACTTTTTCCCCTCACCCAAATATTCAATATCAGGCTCGCCTCCACCCGACAAACAAGGTACTATTAGTGCGACACCTGGAGATTGTTCTCTAATTAAGACGGTTTCTTCAGCAATATCAAGTGAATAAGCCGTGTCCATTTCTGTCATAGTGGCCGACATACCAGTCGAATATAGCAATGCTGGATGGTGTGTATGTTGCCAATCCTTTTCAATGGATTCAATGGATTTAACTAATTCTTTTTCCTCCATATTTGCTTCTGCACCTCCTCCCCTGTCAGGTCAGTGAACCCACGAACTATCCATTCGCGGGCGAGATCGAACCACGTCCACATCCCCTTAGGTGACTTGTCTTTTCCCATACCACGAACAGTTAAGTCCAGCACAAGTACCGGCTTCCGAGTTTCGCGGTGCTTTCCATGCTGAATCTTTACATGCAATCGTCCTGCCTGATCGGGCAGAACAAAGCTTGTTCGCCAATTAATTCCTTCAGGCTCAGGCAGAAACCTATGCTCACTAACCCGTAGTGAAAAATCGGGAAACACGTTCCCTATTTCATTCAAACTTGTCCACCCGTCTCCCTGCGGAATGTGATTGATGTAAGTCATTTCATACTGGCGAGGTTCAATAATTCCCAAGTCGTTTTCTTTTAAGAACGATTCAAACTTAGACAAACGATCTTTGAACATTTCGATCACTTTTGGGTATCGCGGGTACTCACCCTCGGGTCTAACCTTCTTCCAATTATGAAGGAATCGATCACGCTGTATCTGAATAATTCCGTTGTCATTGGCATGCACAAACCAGATCCGCGGCAGCGGCGGCACTTGAGCGAGTTGAAGGTCTATTGCGGGAGCCTCTTCGAAGCGCTCTATCACAGGAGTCATAGGAGCAACTTCACGGCAAATAGGGTATTCTGACCTGTATTTCTCCCACAACAAACCAAAGTGCGGGGCGAGCAATGCGTCGATAGACCTAAAAAGCACCCCGCAGACTACTTCAATAACAGGGGGGGGTCTCGTAATTTGGTAAATCCTGTAAAATTTTTTTCATGTCGAGTACTCTAAATTACAAAGGTTTATTTTTGAACATCATATCACGTATAGTCTTTATTGCATGCTATTTTACAGTAAGAAAGAATTCGCAGGTGGTGGCTCCATGATTTATTCATCACATTTGTCCTATCCCAACTTCATAAACCTTCAGCACCTCATCTCCGTAATGGTTGATAACCTTTACTGCGATTTTGCCTGTATCGGGACGGTCGAAGGGGCGGCTCTTTGTGGTATAGAGAGATGACCATGCTGCTTCGTCGATTTCGGCCCTGAGGGCGCGCTTCAGTTTATCGTACGGCCTGTCCGCACCGGTGAAGTATGCATGGCGGACAAAAAAGCTCTCCTCATTGTAATCCGTGTCTATGAACCAGCAGGCGATGTCATCGGTTGAATGGCTGCGGATTTGCCCTGTGGTCGGATCGTAGACATCTACGCCTTTGACTTCAACAGTGATCTGTCCGCTTTTTGTCTTCTCTATTTTGAGGTCCGGCTCACCAAATATCATGAAAAGGTTGCCTGCGCCGGTCTTCTTAAGGAGTTCGTCGCCCATGCTCAAGTCCGCATTCATGCGCGCCGGGAGCACAGTCAGTTGACCATAGCGCTTGGCTTCTTCGGAGACGTGTGGGTCAAACGCAAAACCGCAGACGATCAAAAGGTCAAAGCCTACCCCTTTCACCGCTTCCTTGGCTGCCTCCTTGACCAACTCGGGGCCAACGGTCCCGTGCTCCGGGCCGATGCAGACGGCCACGCGACGAACTGTCCCGTCTTTTTCCGTGTATTCCCCTTCGGCATGAATCCAGGTTCCGGCATAGGTTTCCAGACGGTCGAAATGAAGCCGCTCGTTTTTGATTGTGTTCTGAACCCCGGCCTTTTTCAGATTGTCAAGAATCATGGTCTCAAACTGACCGGTCCCTGTGGATTCTCGTCCTTCCTTTTCTGAAACAGGTATTTCCTCGTCAGTGGATAAAACCCGGTGGGGGGAAAGGCTCTCCACAGTGAAAGGGCCTGCCACCCGGATACGTTTTTTGTCTTCATACGGTTGGTCGTAAAGAGTTTCCGAGTCGGCATTACGGGCAATGCAGTTGTCTATTTCTTCCTGGCGGTTTTTTCGCAACTCCCACCACTCTTGATGAAGTTTCTTGGCCTCCTTGGGCCATTCCTTGTCTACCTCTCTGGGGATTTCCCATTCTTCATATGATTTCTTTAGCAGGCCGTTCAGCTTAACCCTGATCGGCTCCATTTTTTCCTGCCATTTGGCGTGGATGGCGTCTATCTCCGGATTGTTGGCAATGGCTTTAAGGGTGATGTGCGGCACCCGTTTGTACACAAATCCCTTCTTGATATCATTCTGCGTCTTATACTCAGGCGGCATCTTGCCAGTGATTTCCGCTTCCTTTTTGATTCCTTCAGGAGAGTCAGCAAGGTAATAGTATGGGTACTTTGCAGCCATAAGTCTGGTGCGGGCCAGGGC